>CALDUL010000037.1 GCA_937923575.1 uncultured Algimonas sp. | reverse complement strand
AGCCCCCTCCGTATTACCGCGGCTGCTGGCACGGAGTTAGCCGGGGCTTCTTTACTAGGTACCGTCATTATCTTCCCTAGCGAAAGAATTTTACAACCCTAAGGCCTTCATCATTCACGCGGCATGGCTGGATCAGGCTTGCGCCCATTGTCCAATATTCCCGACTGCTGCCTCCCGTAGGAGTCTGGGCCGTGTCTCAGTCCCAGTGTGGCGGATCATCCTCTCAGACCCGCTATAGATCGTCGCCTTGGTAGGCCTTTACCCCACCAACTAGCTAATCTAACGCGGCCCCATCATTCACCGATAAATCTTTCCCCCGGAGGGCGTATGCGGTATTAGCAGTCGTTTCCAACTGTTGTTCCGCAGAAAATGGTAGGTTGCCACGCGTTACTCACCCGTCTGCCACTGTCCCCAGGAGCAAGCTCCTGGTTCTCGTTCGACTTGCATGTCTTAAGCCTGCCGCCAGCGTTCGTTCTGAGCCAGAATCAAACTCTCAGGTTGAGAGTGTCTGACTGTCACATTTAACTGGCGTTTCGTTCAAAGCCGAAGCTCATCCCGAAGCGCTTGTTGCGTTTCAAAGAAATCACGAGTGCTCTAATCTCGCCCCTCGCTAGAAGGGTTCGATCAAGCGATCGTAACTTCATAAAAAGAAACGTCGTGACGTACGTCATGACTAGTGTGCAGCTTGTTACCAAGTCTGCGCGCCGCCAAACGCCGCCTGCGTCTCTCTTCCAAATATTCACGATGTCAAACAGCTCGGATGAAAACCGCTGGTCTTCGTCCAAAACAAAAGGTCTCTCGAAGGAGACCTCCTTGCGTCCCGAGCTCAGTGCCCGTTTGCGAGGAGCGCTACTTAGAAAACCAAGGTTTTCTTTGCAACATCTTTTTTCACTTTTCTTCAGACGCTTTGGAACAATCCGCTTCGTCGTCAGGTCCGTGATTGGCCGCGCCAAATAGTGATCCCCGTCTCCGGGTCAACACCGTTTGTCATGTCCAATACCCCGCTTGCGTTTGACCCGGAGGTCGTCGGCGATGAAGTGCGGTGCCGTGTGACCGGCTGCTCTTCAGCGAGGAGCGCTACCTAGGGAGATGATTTTCCCTTTGCAACACCTTTCATCATCTTTTCGCATTTGACCCCGTGGGGACATGCTAGGGATGATCCGATCAAGCGAACCACATCAATAGCACAGCGAGCTGTACCTGACATGCACCGATATAACCGGAAACCCGAGCCCAACTTTCGCCGGAAGAAGCTCGCCTCGACTTGCGTCGCGCTTGCCCTGTTCTCAAGTTCGAGCGGCGCTCTATTGGGGGCGTGTTCGGATAGCAACAGCCTTTCTGCACAAGAACGCAGTGAGACCTCTTCCCAGCCTGTGGACAGAGCGGGGGACAACCCCGCTCAGACGCAAAAACCCCGCAATATCGTGGTGTTTATCGGCGACGGCATGGGTGTGAGTACTATAACGGCCGCCCGCATATTCGACGGTCAGTCCCGGGGTCTGCGGGGTGAAGAACATGTGCTGGCGTTCGAAGACTTCGCGAATCTGGCCCTTATCAAGACCTACAACACCAATAGCCAGGTGGCCGATAGCGCCGGAACGGCGACCGCGATCTTGTCCGGCTATAAGACGAATATCGGCACGGTGAACGTGCCCCCCGCCGATTCGCTCGACGCCATGGTGCTCGGAAGCTGTGGAACGGAGGCGAATCCGCCCGCGACTTTGACCACCAAAGCGAAACGATCGGGCCGTTCGGTCGGTGTAATTTCCACAGCCAGGCTCACTCATGCCACCCCGGCGGCCATGTATGGACATGCCGTGTCGCGCGATTGGGAAGCCGACAAGGACATAGAGGGACCGATTCTCGCCGCCGGATGCACCTCACTGTCAGAACAATTGGTGATGTCCGAGGCCGATTTGCTGCTGGGCGGGGGTGCGAAAGAGTTCTCCGATTCGCAAGTCGAGCGATTCCCCGGTGCCGTGGTGCGCACCGCGTCCGAAATGAACGCGGCGCCAGACGGTCGGATGCTGGGCCTGTTCAACAGTTCGCACATGTCTTTCGAAGCCGACCGCGCGGAAACGGACGAGCCATCACTCGCCGAGATGACCCGATTCGCCATGGATCGCCTGTCGGCGAATCGTAACGGATACGTTTTGATGGTCGAGGCGGGCCGGGTCGACCATGCCCATCACGGCACAAATGCCTATCGTGCCATGCGCGACATGCAGGCGCTGAACGAAGCCGTAGCCGTCGCAAAAGAGACAATGGGCGACGACACGCTGATTCTCGTGACCGCCGACCATTCCCACGTCTTCTCCATGTCGGGCTATCCAACACGCGGGAACCCGATTCTGGGTCTGGTCAAGAGTAACGACCGCGAAACCGGACAGCCCGACCCCAACCCAGTGCTGGCCGAGGACGGCAAGCCCTACACCACGCTAGGCTATCACAACGGGCCCAATGTTCGCCTGCCAGACAGCCCGGCGCTCACGGATAATATGGTGCAGTCACCCGACTACCGCCAACAGACCGCCGTGCCGCTGGGCTCGGAAACCCATGCCGGCGAAGATGTGCCCCTCTATGCGACCGGTCCGGGGTCCGACCAAGTCCGCGGCGTCATGGAACAGGACGAGATCGGCAAACTGATCGAGCGCATGCTGGAGTAGTTACTCGGCCAGCGGCTCATCCCGCGTCTGTTCCAGAGCGAGCGCCTGGAAATCATTGTGGATCGCAGGATCTTCGGGGCTGAAGAATTGCAGCAGGATGATGCCAAAGGCGTCGTTCTGCGGATCCATATAGAAGGTGGTGCGCGCAGCGCCGCTCCAACCCCACTGGCCGGGATAGCGACCGGCGGATTTTTGCTGATCCGGCGTCGCGCTCACCTGCACTGATCCGCCGTAGCCGAACAGCGCGCCGCTCTCCCCGCCGATCCAAGGCTGCAGATAGGGCATCGCCTCGGTCGTGTGCGGGCTCATCATGGTCGCGACCGTGTCCTCTTTGAGAATACGGACGCCGTCCAACTCACCGCCGCGCGTCATGGCCTCGGCGAACCGCGCGACATCGCTGAGCGTGGAGACGAGACCGCCGCCGCCGGACTGGTAACCGTTGTCATTGAGGAAGGGGCTGGTCTGCCCGTCCTCCATCAGCACGAAGTCGCCGCTCGGCGCGAGACCGTAGTTCGATACAAAACGCGCTTTCTGATCCGGGCGCACGACGAAGCTGGTCTCGCTCATGCCCAGCGGATCGAACAGCCGCACCTTCATCGCTTCGCCCAGGCTCGCCCCGTCCACGACTTCGATGATCCGGCCCAGCACATCGATGGAGGCGGAGTAGAACCATTGCTCGCCCGGCTGCCCAAGCAGGGGCAGGCCCGCGATCCGGTCGACCTTGGCTTCCAGGCTCTCGCCTGCCTTGAACAGATCGGCGCGCACATACATCGCCTCGGTCGGACTGACCTCACCGAAGATGCCGTAGCCGAGCCCGGCCGTATGGGTCAGCAGATGCGCCACAGTGGGCGGGCTGTCGGGCGCGACCATCTCCGGCGCACCGTCCGCGCCCAGCCGTGCGACTTTGACATCCGCAAAGCTTGGGATGAATTTCGATACCGGATCGTCCAGCGAGACTTTGCCCTCCTCGACCAGCTGCATGATGACGGCCGACGTCATCGGCTTGGTCATGGAGTAGATGCGCCAGACCGTGTCCTCGGTGACTTCGGTGCCGCGTTCCCGGTCCCCCAGACCATATTGCGCGTTGTAGACCTCGCGCCCCTCGTCCCAGACCAGCGCCGACACGCCGATGACTTCGCCGCTTTCTACAGCTTGGGAGAGCCGGGCATCCAGCGGCGCGGGATCGAAGTCGACGGGATCGTAGCGGCCGTCGGTGAGCTGTGCGGAACAGGCGGCAAGACAGCAGGCGGATGCGAGGAGCAGATATTTCATAACTCGGCTGTGGGACGAACAGCCGTTGAGCGCAAGCGCCTAGCCGCCATAGGCAAATCGCGCATCCTCGCGCTCGCCCGTGATCATTGCGGCCGCCAGCTCGCCCGCGCCCGCACAAAGTGTCCAGCCCATATGGCCGTGACCGATGTTGACCCAGAGCCGCGACGGCGTCCCCGGCTCTCCCGCGGTGTCGCCGCGATCCGCCGGGATGGGCGCGGCGCCGATGTAAGGACGACCCGCGCCCGACACCGGTCGCAGTCCCGACCAGACTGAGCGCGCTTGTTTGGCCCGGCCCAGAACGTCTGGGATCAGCTCCGCCCAGCGTTCCAGCAAAGGTCTCGCGCTGTCCTCATTCCAAGTGCCGGACAGGCGAAAGCGATCTTCGAACACGGTCAGCGCGGAGCGGGAGACTGCGTCCATGACCGGGGTCGGCGGCAAGCGGAAATCCGCGGGCAGATCGAAATCCACCGCCCAGCCGCGCACCGGCGTGATCCGCGCGGACAGGCCGAGCGGCGCGAGTATCTCGCTCGACCGCGCGCCCGTGCAGATGACGACGTCGTCGGCGCGAAATCTGTGTCCGGCCAGTGACACCGCCACGCGCCCCGGTACCGAGTCCCAGCGCATGCGCACATCGCCCGCCCCGTAGATGAAGGTCACGCCGCGCGCGGTGAGATCGTCCGCCAGCGCGCAACCATAGGCATGGGCGTCGCCGGATCGGTCTTCGGGAAAGAACAGCGCGGGCTTGGAAAACGTCCGACTGGGGTCGATCACGACATTGGCCGTGATGCCGTCCGCGGACAGCTGCGTCTGCGCCGCCCGCGCCGCATCGAGATCGGGAAAGATCTGGTAGCAGCCGCGAGGCCGCGCGCGCATGTCCTGCAGACCGAGCTCTTCCATCCGAGACAGCAGCCGCGGCATGGCGTCTTTCGCCAAATCGCGCGTTGCGGATTCGGCATCGCGCTGCGCCTGTGTGGCCTTGCGCGTGGGCGACCAGCTGCGCGCCTGACTGGGGTGTATCATGCCGGAATTGGAAAAGCTCGTCCCGCGCACCGGACCGTCGCGCGCGTCAACGACAGTCACCTCGACCCCGCGCCGGATCAGGCTATCGGCCGTGCTCAGGCCGATCAGCCCGGCGCCAATGATCACCGCTGTTCGCGTCTCGGTCATCGGGTCGGGTCGGTCCTAAAGACCGTGCTCATCCAGGAAGCGGTCGATCACCGCGAAGAACTCGTCACGCATTTCGTCGCGTTCCAGGAACAGCTCGTGCTTGGCGCCGGGCACGACGTGGAAGTCGCAATTCGCCTTGCGCGCAAAATCCTCGATCGACAGCGGGGTGACGATCTGGTCGCCGCCTGCCGCCACCATCAGCCCCGGTATCTTCAGGCTGGCCGCATTGCGGTTGATGAAGGCCATGGATTTCAGCGCCTGCGCGATCCAGCCAAAGGTCGGCTCGCCCACCCTCAGGCGCGGCACATTCTGGAAGAAGCTGGCCCAGCGCGCATAGCGGTCCTTGTCCGATGTCAGCTTATTGTCCGCAAAGGCGACCGGCAGTCCGCGGCGCTGCGTCTGGAATGGCAGATTGCGCGCGGACAAGCCCAGCGCTGACAGTCCCGAAATCATCCCGCGCATCGCCCCGGAATCCAGATCGGTCAGCCCCAACATGGGCGCAGAGGTGATGATCGCCGACGGGTTGAGCGCCCCGGTCAGCACGGCCTGGAGCACGATCGTGCCACCCATGCTGTGGCCCATGGCGATGTGTGGCTTGGGGCAATGTTTCGACAGCGTATCGCAGACCCATCCGATGTCGTCGGCATAATCCTGGAAGTCGCCGACATAGGATTTCAGCCGATCCTCGAGCATCCGCCCGGAAAGTCCCTGCCCTCTAGGGTCCACCATGACGACCCAGAAGCCGCGCGCGACGAGATCGCCGATCGTCTCCAGATATTTCTCGATAAATTCTGTGCGGCCGGGCGAGAAGAAGATCGTGCCGCGCGGCGCGTCGGTCACTTGCCCGTCGTCGCGTGTACGCGGGGCATTGATCGCAACGCCGACACGCAGCGCCTGGCTCTTCGCTTGGGTCTTCGTCTTCGCCCCGGGCAACGGCCGCTCCATCATGTGGAGTGACAACCGGCCCGAAAGAATATCCGGAACACCGTGTCCGCTCGGTTGCACGAGGTCGGCGGTCGGCCAGTCTGCGAGCGCGTCGATCGCGTGCAATCGGGCCGTGGTTGCGGCGTCAGTGGGGTGGGTCATATGTGAAACGCCGCGGCACAAAGAGGAGCCGCGAAAGAGTGGTGGGCCGGGTGGTCCCGGCCCCACCGATTTACATGTTGGAGAAGATGCTCTGCAGGCCCATCGCCACGGACATGTCGCCCGCCACTTTCAGCTTGCCAGACATGAACGCCATCATCGGATCGAGATTGCCTTCGGCCAGTGCGATGAAGTCATCCTTGTCGACGCTGATCGTACAATCGGCTTCCTTGTCGCTGTCCACTTCGGCCTCTGTTCCATGGGCGAAAACGGAGCCCGCTCCGCCGAAGTCGAATTTGACCGATTTGTCGAGGCCGCCCGCTTTGGCGAGGGCTTCGTTCATGCGCGATGCGATGGCTGCGTTATCCATGGATATCTCCAATCTAGTCTTGATTACGCTCGCTATATGGCGAGCGCACCGCGCCGCGCCAAGAGGTAATTGACTCCAAGCCCGTCACCGGGCTTCCCCGACCTCCCGATGCTTAGCCCGGCTTGCGGAATTTCAAAGTCGCGCGGTCGCTCTCGCCGATGTTCTTATAGAGGGCGGCGTCGAAATCCTTGGCTTCCTCGCTGCCTTCCTTGGGCAGGCGAGAGCTCGGCTGCAGCGTCCAGACGCCCATCGGGTGATCGGCGGTGTCCAGCGGATTGGCATTGACCTCGCTACTGGCGACAAACTCGAACCCCGCATCCATTGCCATCTTTTTCATGTAGCTCTCCTGCACATAGCCGGAGCGGCCCTTGGGATCTTGCGTGCGGGTTTCGGGCAGGCGGTGCTCGACCAGACCCAGCGTGCCGCCGGGCTTCAGCGCGCGGAAAAACTCCGCATACGCCTGCTTGTCATAGCCGCCGCCCATCCAGTTATGGACGTTGCGGAAGGTCAGGATCGTATCGACGGAATTGTCCGCCAAGCTCAGCGTCGCGCCCTCCGCATTGCCGAGAAATGCGCCGTAGCCGAGCTCGCCATAGGTGTCCGTATCCGAGTATTTGTCCTTGAACGCCTGTACGCGCGCATCGAGCCGCTCGTTGATCCCGGTCGGATAGAGCACGGCGACGTACTGCCCATCATTGTCCGCCAGATAGGGCGCGATGATGTCCGTGTACCAACCGGGCCAGATCTCGGCGACCGTCTGGCCGGGACCGACTTCGAAGAAGGCCAGCGTCTCGGCCGGATTGCGGAACTGGTCGCGCGGCTTGTCGGCATTGCGGCGCTCATGCGCGATCGTGTCCGCTAGCGTGAGCCGCGCGTCCTCCTGGACCACGGGCGCTGTCGTCGGCTCATCGACCACTGTCTCGGCCCCGCCACAGGCGGCGAGCAGCACGGCGGAAGACAGAAGGGCGAGATTACGAATGCGGGACATGGAAGGCTCACGGTTTGAAACAATTGTTCGCGCCATACTGGCGAGCCGCACGAATGACCAGCCGAGAGATGAACATCGCGATCACGCCTGCGTCATCGCAGGGCGACCTCTTGCTACAACCGAAGCACTCGCTCTCTCAGCATAAGCGTCGCGTCGTCCGCATTCTCCGGCAGGTCGTCCGGTGCGACCGCTTCGCCGAATGTCAGGCGGAACAGGCGGTGTTTCTTGTTGAGCATCTCGCGGAACAGGGTGATGTCACGCAGCTCGGCATTCACTTTGTGGAAGACATAGAACAGCGCCGAGTTTCTTGCCTGCACGCGCAGCGGGACGACGGGTACGCCGTATTTGCGCGCGACCATAGCAGCGGAGCTTTCCCAGGGTTGTTCGCGCAGGATTCCCGTCCAGCCCGCGCGCGCGAGCCGTCCGCTGGGGAAGATCACGATGCACTGCCCGGCGCGGATGGCGCGCCGCATGGCGACCAGTGTCTCGCGAGTCTTTGAAATGGAGCGCTTGTCCAGCACCCACTCCACAGGGATGATGATGTCTTCGCCTTTTGGGATGACGCGCAGCGCATCCGCATTGGCGAGAAAGACGTGATCCGGCCGGCGTTCGCGAATGGCCTGATGCACGGCGAGCCCGTCGGCCAGCCCCGTCGGGTGATTGGCGACGATGATGCAGGGGCCCTTGCGCGGCAGATGGCTCAGCCCCTCGACGGCCGTGCGCGGGCTGATGTGGCGCGTGACCATGCGGAAGGCTTCATGGCCCGTCATCGGACGGATCGCATTGGCGAGAAACACCGCAGCGTCATAGGCGAGCAGGCGGTAGAGCAGCGGTCGGACCGTCCGCCAGAGCCGCGGCCGCCCGACGAGCTTTGGTGCCCGCTCCGCAATGAGTTCTTCGACGATGTGCATTGGGGTCGGTCTTAGCGCAGCTGGAGCGGCGGTGCATCCGACAAAGACGACGATGAAAGCCCCGCCCCAACAAAAAAGGCCGCTCCGAAGAGCGGCCTTTCATTCGTGTGGCTATCGCCCGCGCTAGACAGTCGGCGGGGTCTTGCGCGCGGCGGGCTTGGCAGCAGGGCCGTCGATGTTCTTTGGCGGGAACATCTTGGCGAGCACCTGTCCGGCCCAGTCACGGCCACCGAAGCCGAAGGCGATAGAGCCGGCGACCGAAGCGCCGATCACCAGCGCGCCGAAAGCGGTCGGGATGATTTGGCCTTCTGGATCCAGCGACGACAGGCCGAGGAAGACGAAGATCAGGATCGCGACATAGCGGAACAACTCCGCAATCTTCGGGCTGATCATGCCAGCCATGATGCGCGAGATGAAGTTAGCCAGGAACACGCCGATCATGATCAGCACGGCCGCACGCAGCAGCTGCCCACCAAAGGCGACGATCTCATCAAACGTCGCGCTGAGGAAATCCACGCCGAGAATGTCAAGCGCAGCGGTCAGACCCAGAACGGCGACGATCAGGAAGGCGAGATTGCCGGCCACAGCCGAAGGCTGGAAGCGAAGACCTCGGCCATCATCGATCGCCATCAGCGTGTTGACGCTGTTGTCGAAACCCAATGTCGGCAGGAAGCCCTTGATGAAGTTGGACACGAACCGGCCGATAAAGAGCGCAAGGCCCAGAACAAGCGCGGCGGAGACGAGGTTCGGGATGAAGTCCACGAAGCTCTGCAGCATGCCCGAAAGTGGCTCGCTGATACCGTCGATTTCCAGAATACCGAGCGCGCCGATCACGACAGGCACGATGATCAGGATGAACAGCAGCGTGCCGAGACCGCGGGCGAGAGAGCCCGTGGATGCCGCCGGAGCGGCGGTCGTCGTCGCGACACCCGTGACTGGATCGACTGTCGTCGCCGCATCGCCAATGCCGAAGCGGGATGCGATGCCGTCGATGTTCATCGCGCGCAGTGTGGCCGTGACGGCGTTCTGGGCGATCTTGGCCACGAGGTAACCAATGCCGAAGACGAGCGCGGCACCCAGCAGGCGCGGCAGGAAGTCGGCGATGTTGCGGAACAGATCATCGATGGGTCGGCCATATTCGGCCATGTCCAGCGCACCGAGGATCGGCGGGACGAAGAAGAGCAGCGTCAGCCAGAAGCCGGCCTTGCCGAGCGCGCGGCCCAGATTGCCGCCCGTCGTCTTGGCCTTGGCGCCGAAGCGCGTCTTATTAACGACGGTCGAAATGACCTTGCTGACGATGAAGGCAATGACGAAGGCGACGACGGCGAGTATGATCGCCTGTAGCCAACCCGGCATGTCTGCCATGAGTGCGTTGATATCCATGAGTGAGGTACCCTCCAGTCCCTAATGCGGTGCGCGATATTGCGCATTGTTGTGCCGGGCAGCCGAAATGGCTCGCGCAGACGGCACATCCGCTAACTTAACTTGCCTTTAACGTAGAATGAACAGCCCAGTTCCTTTAATTTTTGAAAAATCGCAAATTTTGCTCGAAATGACCGTTTGACCCCGGTTTTGGCTTGCCGCTTGACGAGGAGCGAGGGACAGGAAAAAGGCGCGAACAACGCGATGACCCAGATTCCTCCGCCAGAATCCACAAAGCCCGAACCGCCCGCCATCCGCAGGCCCGTGCTGTTCTATGCCTGCGTCCTGGTGGCATTCGGTCTGCTGGCGGCGGCCGCAATTCGGTTGGCATCCCTGTGAGCGCGCGGGAGCACACCGTCACGGGCTGGCTGGACGCAAAAGTCGAGGCGGGTGCCTTGCAGGACGATCCGGTGCAGCGGCGCGCGGCCGGGGCGCTCGACGCCATGCTGGCGCGCCTCGGCGATTTCGAGCGATCCGACGGCTTCTTCGCCCGTTTCCGCCGCTCGGAGACGCCGCGCGGACTCTATATGTGGGGCGGGGTCGGGCGCGGGAAGTCCATGCTGATGGATGTCTTCTTCCGGCTCGCGCCGGTGCAGGCCAAGCGCCGCGTCCACTTTCACGCCTTCATGATCGATGTGCACGCACGCATCGGTGCCTTTCGCAAGATGAGCACGAGCGAACGCCGCGCGTCCGAACACCACCGCCGCGGCGACGGCGACGATCCGATCGCGCCTGTGGCACGCGCCATCGCCGCTGACGCGGCCCTGCTTTGTTTCGACGAATTCCACGTCACCGACATCACGGACGCCATGATCTTGGCGCGCCTGTTCGAGGCACTGTGGGAGGAGGAGGTCGTCGTCGTCGCCACGTCCAACCGCGTGCCGGATGAGCTCTATAAGAACGGGCTGAACCGAAAGCTCTTCGAGCCCTTTATCGACATGATGGGCGAGCATTTGGAAATCTTCGACTTCGACGGCCAGACCGATCACCGCTTGCGCGCGCTTACAAAGGCGCCTGTCTTCTACTCGCCGCTGGGTGCGGAAACGACGGCGGCCATGGACGCAGCCTGGGCGCGGATCACAGCGGACGCTGCCATGCGCCCGACCGAGATCGCCGTGCAGGGCCGGACGCTCACCATCGAGCGCACGGGCTCTGGTGCGGCGCGCGAGGACTTTCACGCGCTGTGCGGTCGCCCGCTCGGCGCGGCGGATTATCTCGCGCTAGCGGAAACCTTCCACACGCTGGTGCTCGACGGCGTACCCGCCATGACCCGCGAAGATCGCAACGAGGCCAAGCGCTTCGTCGCGCTCATCGACGCGCTATACGAGACCCGCACGAAGCTGGTGATGAGCGCGGATACCGAGCCGGCCGCGCTCTATTCCAGCGGCGACGGCGCGTTCGAGTTTGAGCGGACTGCGTCCCGACTGATTGAAATGCAGAGCGAGAGCTATCTGGCGGAAGCGCGCAAGGTGGCGGAGTAGCGCTAGGCAAACACGTCGCGGAATGCGCCGATGAAATGGTCCAGCTCCGCATCCGGCAGCGCGTCGATCCCAGCCGCCGCCGCCCGGCCGCCGCCGCCGAACTGCACGGCGAGGTCTGACGCCGTACCCGTCTTTCGGGACCGCGGGGCGCGAATGGACACGCGGTAGGCCGCCTCCCCGGACAGTTCGGTCAGCACGGCGAAGGCGGCCTGAGGCTCCTCGTCCACCAGCGCATTGCCGAACAGCCCGCCGATCCGGTTGGACGCCGCGCCCGCGGGCAGGACCAGCACCTGGCCGGCATCGCTGACATCAGCCTCCCGCGCATTCTGCGCCACGTCCCAGTCGGATGCGTAGCCGGCTTTCAGTGTGGCGAAATCTTCCGTGTCTGCGTCGAGAAAATCGATGGGGCCGGAGTAGCTGGACAGCGTGCGGTAAAGCTTCGCCGGGTCGAAATGCAGATCCGCGAGCTCCAGACCATAGGCATTGTAGTTTACCAACTCGCCCAATTCCCGGAGCTTGTTCATGGGGAGATCGAGACCGCTACGCACCGCCAAGGCTTCGGCGAGTTGCGGAAAGTTGTCACCATATGCGCCGCAGATCGCCCAGTCGGTGTGCGCCCCCGCCAGATATGTGTCGATCAGAAACGCCGTGCACATCACTTTGGAGCCGTCGAGTACGGCGGTCAGTCCGGGATGCTCCGGCACATCGCCCGCGAGGTGGTGATCGCAGTAGAAGACGTCGGCACCGTCGTTGAGCACGCGCGTCAGCGCCTCCATGTTCCGCGCCATGGAGATATCGAGCGCGCTCACCCGGTCGCCCTCACCTGCTTGACCTGCGATGCGGTCGAACAGGCGGATGTCGCGCTTCACGCCGGTCACCAACTCGGCATCGCGCGGCTCGCGCGCGCGCAGTTGCAGCAGCGAGAAAATGCCGTCGGCGTCGCCGTTGAACAGATCGAAATCAGCCAAGGCTAGATGCCTCCGCCGTCTTGCATCAGCAGGCGCGGATCATCGAGCAGGCCGCGGCTGCGCAGCAGATCGACAATGGCGTCTGCCGCATCCTGGGCAGACATTTGCGTCGTATCGATGCGAAGCTCCGGCGCATCCGGTGGCTGATATTCAGAATCGATGCCCGTGAAGTTCTTGATCTCGCCCGCCCGCGCCTTGGCGTATAGGCCTTTGACGTCGCGCTCTTCGGCAACATGCAGCGGCGTGTCGACGTGAATTTCGAAAAAGCGCTCCGAGCCCACGCGGTCGCGCACCATCTGGCGCTCCGCCCGATAGGGACTGATGAAGGAGCACATTACGATCAGCCCGGCATCGACCATGAGGTTCGCGACCTCGCCGATGCGGCGGATGTTCTCGATCCGGTCGGCCTTGGTGAAGCCCAAATCGCGGTTCAGCCCATGACGGACATTGTCGCCGTCCAGCGTATAGGTGTGGTGGCCCCGCTCGAACAGCGCCTCATCGACAAGGTTCGCGATGGTCGACTTGCCCGAGCCGGAAAGACCCGTGAACCAGAGCACGGCCGAGCTCTGCCCCTTTTGCGCTGCGCGGGCGGCGGTGTTCACGACCAGATCCTGCCGCACGATATTGCGCGAGCGCCGCAGCGCAAAGTCGAGCATGCCCGCCCCGACCGTGCGGTTCGTCTGTCGGTCCACCACGATGAAGGCACCGGTGGAGCGGTTGTCCGAATAGGGGTCGAACGGGATCGGCTTGGTCAGCGACAGGGTCACTACGCCGATCTCGTTGAGTTGCAGCGTCTTGGCGGCGGCCTCGCTGAAGTCCTCTATATCAATGCGGTGCTTGATCGCGGTGACCGATCCGCTGGCCGCGTTGTTTGTCGTACGGATAATATATTGGCGTCCCGGGAAGAGCTGCGCATCATCCATCCAGATCATCTTGGCCTGAAACTGGTCGGCCACTTCGATGGGCTGATCGGCCGCGCAGATCATGTCGCCGCGCGAGATGTCGATTTCGTCGTTCAGCGTGATCGTGACCGCCTGGTCCTGCCGTGCGTGCTCCAACGAGTCGGTGTAGAGAACGATGTCCTTGACCGTGCTGCGGCGGCCGGATGGGAGCGCGATGACGGGATCGCCCTTGGAAATCGTGCCGGAGGCCACCGTGCCGGAGAAGCCGCGGAAGTCGAGGTTCGGACGGTTCACCCATTGAACGGGCAGGCGGAAGGGCGCGCCCAGGCTCTGGCGATCCACTTCGATCTGTTCGAGAAAGCCCAGCAGGCTCGGGCCTCTATACCAGGGCGCAGCGTCGGAGCGCGTCGTGACGTTGTCCCCGTCTAGCGCGCTGACCGGGATGGTCATGATGTCGGAAAAATCGAGCCGAGTCGCAAACTCTCGGAAGGCCACATCGATGGCGTTGAACGTGCCTTGATCGAACCCGACAAGGTCCATCTTGTTCACGGCCACGACGACGCGGGGAATACCCAAAAGGCTCGCGATGAAGGCGTGGCGACGGGTCTGCTCGACCACACCGTGGCGCGCGTCGATCAGCAGGATGGCGACATCCGCCGTGCTTGCGCCCGTCGCCATATTGCGCGTGTACTGCACATGGCCGGGCGTGTCGGCGATGATGAACTTGCGCTTGTCTGTCGAGAAGAAGCGGTAGGCCACATCGATGGTGATGCCCTGCTCGCGCTCCGCCGCGAGACCGTCGACCAGCAGCGCCAGATCCGGCGCTTCACCCGTCGTGCCGGATGTTTTGCTGTCCCGCTCGATCGCGGCCATCTGGTCTTCGTAGATCAGCTGGGAATCATAGAGCAGCCGCCCGATGAGGGTCGACTTGCCGTCGTCGACAGAACCGCAGGTGAAAACCCGCAGGAAGGACTTGGAGCCTTGCGCGTCGAGATAGGCCTGGATGTCCGAGGCGATGAGAGGGTCGTGATGGGCCATGGTGTTTTCGGTTCTGTGGGGGTTCTGACGATCTGACTTTGCCCCTCTTCCCGGACTTGATCCGGGATGAGGGATTTGGGGACGTCGCTAGAAATACCCCTCCTCTTTCTTCTGCTCCATGCTCGCACCGCCGTCTGAGTCGATCACACGGCCCTGCCGCTCGCTTGTCGTGGCCAGTAGCGTTTCCTGGATCACTTCGGTCAGCGTCGTCGCCTCGCTCTCAACCGCGCCTGTAAGCGGGTAGCAGCCCAGCGTTCGGAAGCGGACGTTTTTCATCATCGGGGTTTCGCCCGGTTCCAACGGCATGCGCTCGTCATCGACCATGATCAGCACGCCGTCGCGCTCCACCACAGGCCGTTCGGCCGAGAGATAGAGCCCCGGTATCTGGATGTTTTCGCGGTGAATGTATTGCCAGATGTCGAGCTCGGTCCAATTGGACAGCGGGAAGACACGCATGGACTCGCCCTTGGCGACGCGGGCGTTGTAGATGTTCCACAGCTCGGGCCGCTGGTTCTTGGCGTCCCAGCGGTGGTGCTCATTGCGGAAAGAGAAGATGCGTTCCTTCGCGCGGGATTTCTCCTCGTCACGGCGCGCACCACCAAAGGCCGCGTCGTAACGCCCGGCGTCGAGCGCCTGTTTCAGCCCTTGCGTCTTGGTGATGTCCGTGTGGACGGCCGAGCCATGAGTAAAGGGTCCGACATCATCCGCGATGGCGTCTGGGTTGATATGCACGATCAGCTCCATGCCCGCCTCCTCTGCGCGGCGGTCGCGGAAGGCGTACATCTCCGAGAACTTCCAGCGGGTGTCGACGTGGAGCAGCGGAAATGGCGGCGGGCTGGGGTAGAAGGCCTTGATGGCGAGCTCCAGCATGACGGAGCTGTCCTTGCCGACCGAGTAAAGCATGACGGGGTTGTCGCATTGGGCGACGACCTCGCGCATGATGTGGATGCTCTCGGCCTCCAGCCGGTCGAGATGCGACAGCCGCACGCCCTTGGCGCCGAGATGGTCCTGCTTCAGCGCGTCCAGCGCAGCGACCGCCTTGTCCAGCGTACGCGGCGTCAGTTGTCCACCCTCTTTCAGCCGGGTGACGGTCTTTCCGTCATTGAAGACCTTGCGCGCGAGGGTCGAGACCGATTGGCCGGAGCGCGCGGCGAAGTCTTCGAGATCGGAGAGGAGGGCTTGCGTATTCATGTGGGAAACATCCCACACTGACGCGCCGCCTGCAACTCATCTTTATGTGATCAGGATTTCGCAACCAGTTTGCGCGCACCGTCGGCGATTTCCGGATGGTCCAGCGCATGGGCCAGCACGGCTTCGAAATAGCCGAGCTTGGAGCCGCAGTCATAATCCTGCCCGTCATAGGCAAAGGCGTGGAATGGCGAGCCGGCCTCCATCGCGCGTGCCATGGCGTCGGTCAGCTGCACTTCGCCGCCCGCGCCCGCTTCCTGGGTGGCGAGAAGCGTCATGACTTCGGGCTGCAGGATATAGCGGCCCGTGATCTTGTAGCGCGAGGGCGCGTCTTCGACAGAGGGTTTCTCCACCATGCCGGACATGGCGATCAGCGGGCCACCCATCTCTCCCTTGGGAGCGATGACACCGTATTTGGACACGTCGGCTTCCGGCACTTCGTCCACGGCGATGATATTGCCGCCGACGTCTTCATAGGCATCCATCATCTGCGCGAGACAGCCGGGGTCGGATTTAACGATCACGTCGGGCAGCAGCACGGCAAAGGGTTGATTGCCGACGATGTCCCGCGCGCACCATACGGCGTGGCCGAGACCGCGCGCCGATTGCTGGCGCACGAAGCTCATTGTCCCTTCCTTGGGGCGGAGGCGTTTCAGCTCGCTCCACAGATCGGATTTGCCTTTGAGTTCCAGCGCCCGCTCCAGCTCATAGGCTTCGTCGAAATAGTCCTCGATCGCGCCCTTGTTCCGGCCGGTAATCAGGACGCAGTGCTCGATGCCCGCAGCAAAAGCTTCGTCCACGACATATTGCAGCGCGGGCCGGTCCACGATGGGCAGCATTTCTTTCGGGATCGATTTGGTCGCGGGCAGGACGCGCGTGCCGAAACCGGCGACGGGCAGCACGGCAATGCGGGGGCGTATTGGCATCATCGTTTCCTAGATTTTCTGATCAAATGCGCCGACGGGCTCGAAGCCGGATAAGCGTTTTTCGATATCGGCGAACAGGCCGTTGCGAATCTCTTCCGATGTCGGGCTCTCCACGACGACGACCAGATTGGGCGTGTTGGAGCTCGCCCGGATCAGACCCCAGCTGCCGTCTTCCAACGTGTAGCGCACGCCATTGACGGTGTTCACATCGACGACTTTCTGACCCATCACGGTCTTGCCGGCTTCCGCATCCGCACGGACATCCGCTATGATCTGCTCGATCACGCCGTATTTGTCCTCATCCGCGCAATAGGGGCTCATGGTCGGAGAGCCGTAGGTGACGGGCAGCGCGCGGCGAAGATCCGCAAATGACTTACCCGGATTGCGGTCGAGCATCTGCAGGATCGCCACAGCGCTGACCAGACCGCAGTCATAGCCGCGCCCGATCGGCGCGTTGAAGAAATAGTGGCCGGACTTCTCAAAACCGACCAGCGCGTCCAGCTCGTTGACGCGGCGCTTGATATAGCTGTGACCGGTCTTGTAGTAATCCGTCTTCGCGCCGTTCGCCTTCAGCACCGGATCGGTGTGGTAGAGGCCGGTGGATTTTACATCGACGACGAATTGCTTGTTGTCATGCACGGCGGATAGATCACGGGCCAGCATGACGCCGACCTTGTCCGCGAACAGCTCCTCGCCCTCATTGTCGACAACACCGCAGCGGTCGCCGTCGCCATCAAAACCCAGCGCCACATCGGCGCCGTGTTCCAGCACGCTATCGCGCATGGCGTGGAGCATCTTCATGCTCTCGGGGTTGGGATTGTAGTTCGGGAAATTGTAGTCGAGATCGCATTCCACGGCGACGACCTCGGCCCCGATGCGCCGGAGGAGCTCTGGCGCGAAAGCCCCGGCCGTACCGTTGCCGCAGGCCGCGACGACCTTGATCGGGCGCGAGAGCTTCACCCCCTTGGCGACGTCGTCGAGATAGGCCTCGCGCACGCCGTCCACGAATTCATAGGAACCGCCGGGCCGGGCCTTGGCCTCTCCGCCCAAAACAATCGCCTTGAGCCGCGCCATCTCGTCGGGACCGAAGGTCAGCGGAGCCTCGATGCCCATCTTCACGCCGGTCCAGCCGTTGGAATTGTGGGACGCCGTGACCATGGCCACGCCCGCCGCATTCAGGTGGAACTGCGCGAAATATGCCATGGGCGAGAGCGCGAGGCCGATATCGAGAACCTTGATCCCGGCACTCATCAGTCCCGCGATCAGGCTCATCTTGATCGACAGGCTGTAGTGGCGAAAATCGTGTCCAACTGCGATCACCGGATCGACGCCGCGTTCATGCATGAGCGTACCGAGCCCTTCGCCCAGCGCGCGCACGCCGTAGAGATTGAGTTCCGGGGCTTTCTCGTGACCAGGCCCGCCAAACCACCAGCGCGCATCATATTCACGAAATCCCGTCGGTTTGACCAGGGGCGCCGTCTCGAAAGCATAGCTGTTCGGGGCAATATGAGATTGGGGTAGGCGCGACATGGGCGCGGCTCTAGCGCGAAATATGTCAAAATGACGTGAACATTTCCACGCTCCGGCCCGCTTTTGCATTCGCCCGGTTCAAGTTGCCTTAATTGCAATCGCGCTTGACCCTGGCCGGTACCGGCGTGAAACGAGCGGTAGAGTTTTTTGCGGGGGGCGCAAAGAAGAATGAAGAGAGCCCATGGGCGAGCGCGTTCTCATTACCGGCGCCAACGGCTTCACCGGCCGTCACCTTTCGCCCCTGCTGCGCGAGCACGACCTTGAGGTCGTGGATTGGCTGTCGCCGCGCGCCGGTCGCGAGGCCGGGCTGAGCGTTCCCGCACTCAATGCGCGCAATCACGACACAATGAGCCGCGCAGCGGTGCAGATGGTCTGCGCCGATATTCGCGATCCGGATGCCGTGGCCAACGCCGTGGAGCAGGCCCGCGCCGATGTCGTCATTCACCTCGCCGGGGCTGCCAATCCGATGTCGCCGGACCGTCTGGGCATGCTGGACGCCAATGTCGTGGGCGCGGACAATCTACTGGGCGCACTGGCGAGATCGAAGACGCCGCCGCGGCGCGTCATCGTCGCGAGCTCGTCCCACGTTTACGGGGAGCAGCCACCGGGCGATCTGTCCGAAGCGCTTCGCCCCAACCCAATGTCCTTCTATGGCTGTTCCAAACTGTCGATGGAGCAGCTCGCCCAAGCCTATGCGCCGCATTTCGACGTTCTGATCGCGCGGCCTTTCAACTATACGGGGCGAGGACAGTCCGACCGCTTCGTCGTGCCCAAGATCGTGGAGCATTTCCGCCGCCGCGAGGCCGTGCTGACCATGGGCGCGACCGACAAGCACCGCGATTTTTCTGACGTGCGAGACATCTGCGATATCTACGCCCGACTGATCGACGCCCCCATGTCCAGCGCCAGCGATGTCGTTAACCTAACGAGTGGGACCGTGCGTAGCCTGTCCGATGTCATCGAACGTTGCGCCGCCATTTCCGGCCATCAGCTGGACGTGCGAACCGACCCCTCCCTGTTGCGCCCGAACGATCCAGACATCATCAAGGCCTCAACCGAGGGCTTACGGCGCATGATCGGCACCGTGCCCGCGCGCCCGATCGACGACACGCTGCGCTGGATGCTCGCTGCCTAGAGCGTTAGACCGTCAGAGCGTGCGCCCGAACGCCGGCGGCAGCGCCGTCATCAGGTGGTAAAGCATGGAGGCCGGAACGCGCTCACCGACGGGCTTTCGATGTCCGTCCAACTTGTCGATCCAGCCTGCTTTGGGGCCACGGTCGAGATAGTTTTTCGCAATGGTCTGCAGCAGCGGCTCGACGTCCGCGTCCCGTCCGAATGTCACCAGACAGCGCAGCCGTTCCAGCTGCGGCCATAGGCGGTAGGCGCTGTCCGCGCCGACACGGTCCACGACCAGCCCGTCCTCTTCGACAAAGCCTTCGCTACTCTCGAACAGGGCACGCGCCCGCTTTCCCATCGCCGGGTCATCAAGCATTTCTGCGGCTTCCGACAGCAGAAATGCCCATTCATAGCAGTGGCCCGGCTCGACCCAGTTTTCATCCGACGCGCCGAAGTCCGGGCTCATGCGCTCCGCGACCACGCCGTCCTGCACGATGTGATTTCGTGCGAGTTCCGCAATCTCGCGTACGCGCGCCAGGGCACCCGCATCGCCGCTGACCTGATGATGCAGCAATGACGCCTCCAGCAGATGCATATGCGGATTGGCGAGCTTGTCGTCGCGCGTGTCCATTACCGTGTGAAATCCGCCGGATGCGTCGCGAAAGCGCGTCTCGATCAGATCGGTGGCCTGCGCCGCGAGCTCCGCGCCCGCCTCAACGCCCACGGACTTCAGCTCTGCACCCGCCAGCAGGACAAAGGCATGATCGTAAAGTACGCCGCCGGCTTCCACCGCGCGGCCTTGCGCGTCGATCTTGCTCGGAAATCCGCGCGCGTCCGTGCGGCTCTGCAGCAGCGTTGTCGCGCCCGCGTCCAGCACACCCATCACCCGCGGCTCGATGAAGCCCAGTCTGCGCGCGCGGGCCAGGGTGAACAGCTGGCGCGGGGCTACGCGGCCACGGCGCGGCACCTCCGGCATGGCGGCCCCGTCCGCATCCAGACATTCCACGAACACGCCCGTGTCCGCGTCCACACCATGGTCCAGCCAGTGCGGCAGGACCGTGCCAAACAGCCAATCGTCCAGTGTCTGCATCATCGATCGTTTCCCGTCACGCCTCACGCGCCCTGCTTTGCGGCCAAATTACTGCACGCCGCCTGTGTAAATCGCGCGCCCCCTAGCACGGATTATTGAAGGCTTTGCTTATGCGCGTGCCGCACTATGGTCGGCCGCATGAGCGCTGGCGGCAAGAACACGACGAAGACAACGGCAGGACAGGCCGCATCGCCCTATGATCTGGAGCGTATTGCCGAACGCATCCGAAAGCTGCTGGTCGAGCGCGGGCCGATTCCGGGCGGCGCGCTGTGCGATGCCATGCCGGACATTCCGCCCATCGTCATCTGGCGCATCTTCCACTCGCGCCGGGATTTGCGGGTGCAGAACTGCGCGCGCTACTATCTGCGCTACGACGTCCGCCGCGAGAATACGCTGCGCCTGTCCCCCTCCATCCTTCGCGACTTTTTGACCTTCAGCCTTGTCCACCTGCCCGGCGATCACGTCCGCGTCGTGCAAGCCGGGACGCTGCTGTCGAACCGTCACCGCCGCATCAGCCTGAAGAAGCTGGGTCTGGCGCGCCGTGCGCTTCTGCGCCTGCCCCAGGAATTGCAGGATGAAATCACGCGCCACTGCGTCGTCTTCCTGTCGGGCGACATATCCTACTACCTCGCCCACGCCACCAAGCGCCGTCACGAACAGCTCGGCACGCCGGTGCGCGGTTCCGACATCGACATCGTCATCATCGCCAATGCGCAGGCCGACCCCGACAAACTCAAGCAGATCGAAGCGGAGTTGCTGACGACGAAGCAGCTCTATCTGATGAGCCCGAATATCCGCGAAGAACTCGACTTCATCGTCAAGCCGATCGGACGCATGCTGGACCAGCTTGAATATCGCGACATTCACGAGAAGATCGCATCGAAGATTCTCTATGAGAGCATCTTTCTGATGGGCCGCGTCGATATCTATGAGAGCCTGATGCAGAACATGACACTGCGCGGCACACGCTCTCGCATCGAGGAGGATTTCAACACCGCGCTTGGCGAGCGTCAGCAGACGATCGCCAAGATCCTGGCCCTGCCGCCCGAAGCCAGCGCGGACGATCCCATGGTCGCGAGCCTGTTCTTTGCCAGCCAGGAGCGTTTGGAGTTTCAGTGAGTCTCGCGCTCCACATTATCCGCGGGGCGCAACATTCCCTCCAGACATCGTTTACGAAATTCGGTTATCTCGACCCTGGCGCACCGCTTGCAATCCACGGGCCGCGCGATAAGCGCCAGTTCAATACCCCTGACACGAGAACTCACCATGTCTGCTCCGAAAAAAGTCGTCCTCGCCTATTCCGGCGGTCTCGACACATCGATCATCCTGAAATGGCTGCAGGAAGAGAAGGGCTGCGAGGTCGTGACGTTTACCGCCGATCTGGGTCAGGGCGAGGAGCTGGAGCCCGCGCGCAAGAAAGCACTGGCGGCCGGTGTGAAACCCGAGAACATCTATATCGATGATCTGCGCGAGGAATTCGTGCGCGATTTCGTCTTCCCCATGTTCCGCGCCAATACGGTCTATGAGGGGCTTTATCTACTTGGCACATCCATCGCCCGGCCGCTGATCTCCAAGCGCCAGATTGAAATCGCTAATCTCGTCGGCGCGGACGCCGTCTGTCATGGCGCGACCGGAAAGGGCAATGACCAGGTCCGCTTCGAGCTGGGCTATTACGCGCTCGACCCGGAGATCAAGGTCATCGCCCCGTGGCGCGAATGGGATCTGAACTCCCGCAACAAGCTGATCGAATATGCCGAGACGCACGGCATTGAGATCGCCAAGGACAAGCGCGGCGAGGCCCCTTTCTCCGTCGATGCCAACCTGCTGCACACCAGCTCCGAAGGTAAGGTTCTCGAAGACCCGAATGACGAAGCCCCCGAATATATCTACCAGCGCACGGTTTCGCCCGAAGCCGCGCCGGACAAGGCCACCATTATCGAGATCGGTTTCGAGCGCGGCGACGCCGTGTCGATCGACGGCGTAGAGATGTCGCCCGCCACGCTTCTGACCAAACTCAATGAGCTCGGCGGGTCCAACGGCATCGGTCGTCTCGACCTGCTGGAGAACCGTTTTGTGGGCATGAAGTCGCGCGGTGTCTACGAGACGCCCGGCGGCACGATCCTGCTGATGGCCCACCGCGGCATCGAGCAGATCACGATGGATAAAGGCGCGGCTCACCTGAAAGACGAGCTGATGCCGCGCTATGCCGAGCTGATCTATAACGGCTTCTGGTACAGCCCCGAGCGCGAGATGCTCCAAGCCGCCATCGACAAGAGCCAGGAGCTGGTCTCCGGCACGGTCCGGCTGAAGCTCTACAAGGGCAATTGCGACATCATCGGGCGTCGCTCGCCCTACTCGCTCTACAGCCAAGAACACGTCACATTCGAAGAAGACGACGTCTATGATCAGGCTGACGCCGGCGGCTTCATCAAGATCAACGCCCTACGCTTGCGTCTGCTCAAGGCGCGCGACCGCAAGGCCGGGAAGAATAGCTAGGGGCGTCTGATCCAAACTTCCGTCAAGCCGCTGCGACAAGGCTGGCTAATCTGGCTGCCGGTCGCTTGCGCGGTCCTGGCGCTTGCGACTGCAACCCGTATTCCAGCAGCGGAATCGACGATTGAATTTCTCTCCCTGCGGCCCATCGATCTGCGGACGAAATCGCTGATCCTGTCCTGCGCCCTATGTGGTCCGCTCTTCGGCTGGGCCGTCGGCCTGTTACGGAAACGCTCCTATATTGCGGCGATCCCGGCAGCTCTGATCGTGGCGACGGGCCTGCAGCAGGCCGGGATCAATACGCGACCGGCGCTCACCATGGCGGTGATGGCCGCGCTGCAAGCCGCGACCGTCAATCTGTTTGTCCAAGAGCTCGTGACCAAACCGCGAGACAAAGCGATCGCACTACTCGCCTGCCTCGGCCTCGGGGCCGTGGCGATGATCCCCATTCTGGACGCGGCCACAGGTTTCATCGGCGCGCTGCTGCCCACATTCTGGATCGGAGACATGCTGGTCGCCGAACAGCTCGGGCAGGAAAGCCGCTCGGCCGGAATGGTCGGATTATGCCTGCACCTGCTCCCGCTCTGCATGGCGCTCGGCCTGTCTCTTCCCGAGACTTACCGCAAAACGGACTAGCCCGCTCCCAACTCGTACATCGCGGAGTATGTCTGCGCAAATGTAAATGTCCGGCGCGAGGGTAAGCCTAGGCTTGGGTCACGATCTCCGAGATCGGAAGACGAGACTTTGGCAGGCCGAAGTTCCAGTCATCCGCGTCCTTGTTGCGTCCGACTGTCACGCAGAACAGCGCGCGAAACCCCGCATCGGCCAGTCCGAATTCGGCGTCCAGTCCGTCAGCATCGATGCCTTCCATCGGCGTCGCGTCGAGACCCATGGCCGCAGCGCCGAGCAGGAACTGCCCGCCGTTCCAATAGGTCTGGCGCGCGCACCATCCATGCGCGCTGCCCCCGTCGTCACGCATGAGACCCACGAACCACTCACGAATCTGAGCCATTTCGGCCTTGTTAGAGGGTTCGGGATAGCGGTCGTCCGCGTCTTCGACCTCAAGCAGATGGGCGAGATAGGTCTCGTCAATATCGCGACGCGCAGCGAACACGACCGCCATGCCGCACGCGCGGATGTTGGGGCCGTTGAAACTATAGTCGCCGTCGTCGCCTGCTCCGGCATTGGCAATCTTCGCGCGGCCTTCTGGTGTGGAGCCGACGACGAAGTGCCAGGGCTGACTATTCACACTCGACGCGCTGTAGCGCAGCAGATCGAGCAGGTCGTTCACCTGAGCCGCGCTCAATTCCTCGCCTGTATAGGCCTTGGCCGTATGGCGGCTGCGCGCGACCTCCGCGATATCGGTGTGAAAACGGCTGACATCGGTCGGTGTGGAAGTCTTGGTCATGGCAGGCTTTCTATTCTGACCGGGCATGGCGCGCGCGGTCGGGGGCATTTACATTTTTCCACACGCATTGCGGAGGTTGCGGATATGGCACCGCTGCCAAAGCCAACGCCTATGACGCGATTTGGCTCCCACCCTGTGCTCCAAACCCCGAGCACTCCGGAATGCCCTCGCGGCGGCCGTCCAGTACATCGACGAATCCGTGGTTCATGTCGCGGTGGGCACATTCGTCGGCGCGCACGGCGATGATGACGTCGCGCAGCGTGGCGTCGGGCGCGAGCTGCCAATAGTCGATGGCGATCTTCGGGGCGGGAATGTTCGGGTGGCGGCCCGCATCCACTTCGGCGAGATATTGCGTGTAGCTGAACACCGCCTCTTCCTCGAAATAGCCGATGACGCGGTGGGCCGTGCGCTTGTGGACGGCGTAGAGCAAGCCGTAGCCGATCAGAAAACCGAATTGCGCGATCAGGATGACGGTGCGCTCCAGCCAGTTCGGCTGGGCGATCTCGATGAACGTCATCAGATGCATGCGCTCGTTTTCGGCCTCGTCCAGCAGAGTGCGGATCCAGCCTTCATCGTCTTTCATGTGGC
The DNA here is from genome assembly GCA_937923575.1 of uncultured Algimonas sp. Lineage (GTDB taxonomy): Bacteria > Pseudomonadota > Alphaproteobacteria > Caulobacterales > Maricaulaceae > Litorimonas. The sequence continues at coordinate 61,529 of CALDUL010000037.1, read as the reverse complement.
GCAGACTGCGCAGATGCTGCGCCATGCCGCCGACCATGCCGGGCACGCCCGCGACGGTTTCCAGCACCACGGCGCGGTGGCCATAGCGTTTGGCGAAGAAGGTGTCCGCGACCGCGCGCATGGCCTTGGTGAAACCAAAGGCGATGCGGTCGGATATCGTTTCGGGCTTGATATGAACATCGAGCACGACATCGCGGCCGCTATCGGGATCCAGCTTGGTTTCGGTCGGATTGCCGCCGGGCTCAAAGGCGGGCTGGCGGTCAGGTTGCTCGTCGTCATTGCGGACGACCTCGCCTTCGCCGGGGGCGGATAGCGGGTCGTTCATATATTGCTCACCCGCCTCGGCCTTGCGAAGCTCGGCGTCCGGAATATCACCCCCGCTGGATGTGTCGAGGAATGGAGCGCGGTCTGTCTGTGCGTCGGTCATGTCGTTACAACGCGCATATGGGCATCAGGCTCCCAAACCGGAAGACACGCAGATGCAGAGCGGGCGCAGCAATTCTGACGGCGCCGAACGGACGCAGTTGGCGGGCTGATTTGCGGAACTCGGGAGTGAGGTCCTAGCGACCGCCCCGGGCCGCGTCAGTCACGACCGCTGGGTCCGGCAGGGCTTCATCGAGGAAGGTCTGCGGTGCGGCGGCATCGGATTGAGTCAGGTTCGGATAGGGCGCGGGCGCGACCGTGGCGGGCTCTGGCGCACCGCCACCGAGCAGCTGCATGCCCGCAAAGGTCAGAACGATACCGCCCAGCGCACCCATCAGCAGCCCGCGACGAAAGCCCGATTCCGGCGCATCATTGGCCGCCACAACCGCTGTGGCAGACGCGGGTCGCGGAGTCTTCTCAGACGTGTTTGGGCGCAGTCGGCTCAGCAGCGATGTCTTCGCCGTTGCGGGAGCGGGGACAGCTTCGGGTACATGGTGTTGGGCCATCGGAGCCAGCGCCGAGGCGGGAGCCGATGGGTATTGAGCCGACGTCATTGACGCGCCGGCATGGCCGTGATGACTCTGATATTGAGGCGGATGTTGGGGGTGGGGAGCGAGGGCACCCGGCGTCGGTGCTGGCCATTGTCCGGGCTGGAGCTGTGCATGCGGGGCAGGCGCGGGCTGGGGCGCGTGTTGTTGGGGTGCGTGTTGCTGGGGCGCGAATGGCTGGAGCTCCTGCTGTTGGGGAGCCTGCGATTGAGCATAGGGTTGCGGTGCAGCGGGAGGCTGGCTCTGCGCTGGCATGGGTGCCTGCCCTTGATGAGGCGCGGGCTGTTGCGGCGCATATTGGTGCTGAGCGATAGGCTGCGGATGTTGCGGGCGCGGCACGGGCTGAGCCATTGGCAGAGGGCGCAGGACCTGCCGCGGATCGAAAGGAGCGGGTGCGGTCTGTGTCGTCGGCGCGGGCGGCTCCCAAGCCTGCGGGCCGGCGTTCGGTGCGTGTGTATCGGCGCTCATGGTTATCTTCCAATGGATCCCAGTCGGCACGCGCCTAAACAATCAGACCTAATGCACGGTTAAACTGTTGCGCACGAACCCGACCGCAGCCACTGATTTGGAACGACAGACCTCTGCGCAGCTTGTATCGGGGGTGCGCATCACCGCCTCCGATATGGGACGACACGGACATGGCTGCTTCCAAAACCAAAACCAACACAGACGAGCTCGGCTTTCGAGAGAGCGTCGAGCTGATGTTCAACCGCGCGGCCTCCTACATGGATCTGTCGCCCGCCCTCATCGAGAAGATCCGGGTCTGCAACGCGACCTATATCGTGCGCTTCGGGGTGAAGCTGCGCGGGGAGATCAAGACATTCGTCGGCTACCGCTCGGTTCACAGTGAGCACCGCGAACCGGTGAAGGGCGGCATCCGCTACTCGTCCCACGTCAATCAGGACGAGGTCGAAGCCTTGGCCGCGCTGATGACCTATAAATGCGCACTGGTCGAAGTGCCGTTCGGCGGCTCCAAGGGCGGGCTTTGCATCAATCCCAAGGATTGGGAGCCGGACGAGCTGGAGCGTATCACCCGGCGTTTCACCTTCGAGCTGTCCCGCCGCGACCTGATCCATCCGTCGCTCAATGTCCCCGCGCCCGACATGGGCACCAGCGCGCGCGAAATGAGCTGGATGGCGGACGAATACCGCCGCCTGCACAATGACAATATCGACGCCATGGCCTGCGTCACCGGCAAGCCCGTGCATCTGGGCGGGATCGAGGGCCGGGTCGAGGCCACGGGCCGCGGCGTGCAATACGCACTGCGCGAGTTCTTCCGCCACGCCGACGACGTCAAGGCGGCGGGTCTGCGCGGCGATCTGGAGGACAAGATCGTCATTGTGCAGGGCCTCGGCAATGTCGGCTTTCACGCGGCGAAGTTTCTCTCCGAGGAAGACGGCGCCAAGATCGTCGCCGTGATCGAGCGCGAGGGGGTGGTGCGCAATCCGGACGGCATCGATATCGAAAAACTCAAGGCCCATCTCAACGACCGCCAGCCGCTCAAGGAATATCGCGAAGCGGAGTTCGATGAGGACGGCCGGGCCGCGCTGACCGAAAAATGCGACATCCTCATCCCGGCCGCGCTGGAGGGGCAGATCAATCTCAACAATGCCCACAAGATCCGCGCCAAGCTGATCATCGAGGCCGCCAACGGCCCCGTGACGGCCAAGGCCGACAAAATCCTGCGCGACCGCGGCATCACCGTCATCCCGGACATGTATGCCAATGCGGGCGGTGTGACCGTGTCCTATTTCGAATGGGTCAAGAACATCAGCCACATCCGCTTCGGCCGCATGCAGCGCCGCGCCGAAGAAGCCAAGAACCGCCATCTGATCGAAGCGCTGGAGAGCGAAGGCGTCAAATTCTCAGACGAATTCCGCGCCGAATATCTCGACGGGGCGGACGAGCTCGACCTCGTGCGCGCGGGTCTCGATGACACGATGCGCCTCGCCTATCAGAACATCCGCCAGGCGCTGATCGACAAGCCGGAGCTGGAAGACCTTCGCACGGCGGCCTTCTATGTCGCGATCAAGGACATTGCCCTGCATTACGACAGCATCGGATTGTAGGACGCTCGCTGCGGGGCGCCCGAGTTGGCTTACGCCAAGCCCGCCCGCCGCACGGCGTGCAGCACATATTCGTGGTTGCCATCGCCGCCGGTGATCGGGCTGTCGGTCAGTCCCTCGACGCGCCAGCCCTGCTCCCGCACCCAGTCCTGCACGCGGACCAGCGCGTCGTCCGTTCCCGCGCGCACCAGACCGCCCTTGCCGATATTCTCGCGCCCGACTTCGAATTGCGGCTTCACCAGCAGCAGGGCTTCGCGCGTCAGGCTCATCGGGACAGAGAGGATTTTGGTCAGCGACACAAAGCTGGCATCGCAGACGAGAAGGTCCGGTGCAGGCGAGAACATGGCCGCGTGGATCGTGCGCGCGTCCTGGCTCTCCATGGAGATCACGCACGGATCGTCCCGCAAACTCGCGTGCAGCTGGTCGCGCCCGACATCGACGGCGTAGACCCGTGCCGCGCCCGCGCGCAGCAGCACATCGGTAAAGCCGCCTGTCGAGCTGCCAATATCGAGACAGACGCGGCCCGCTGCCCTGACCCCGAAATGTTCCAGGGCATGGGCGAGCTTCAGCCCGCCGCGCGAGACGTAGGGGTGCTCGGCTTCCGCCTCGACCCGCGTACCGTCTGGCACAGCGGCGGAGGCTTTCTTCGCCACGCGCCCACCGACACGCACGCGCCCCGCACGGATCGCGGATTGCGCACGGGCGCGCGACGGGTAGTCACCGCGGGAGACAAGAAATTGGTCAAGACGCATGCCGCGCTGCTAGCACATTCCGGGCGCGGCTGGACAGGGACGGCAAAGCGCGCCAGGCCCGACACTCCATCAGGCCCCACACTCCATCAGAAAAGGGACCGCCATGTTGAACCAAATGCGAATTGCGCTGCTTACCCTGTCCACCGTGGGAGCGCTCTCCTTCGCCGGTCTGCTGATCGGATTGCTGCGAGACCCGGCGGCGTTCGAGACTAAAATCCGGTCTTTCGCCGTGGCGGAGGTCAAAACCAAGGCCGTGGACTTCGCGCAGGAGCGCGGGCTCAATCTCGACAGCGCCGGCGACGCCTCCGACAGCCGTTTGGGCCAGCTGGCGGAGCGGATGACCGAACGTAGCGATCAGATCACCGACCTCATCGAGGCCCGCGTGGACGAGGTCGTGGCCGACGTTCTTGCCAATGCGTGCTCACTGGATTGCGAGGGTCGCGAGGCCATTCGCAGCGGTGTGCGCGACATCCTGGAACGCAGACAGGCGCGCTATCTGGGCGGCGCGGCGACGCTGCGCAACTTCGCGTTGGGCCGCTATGACCGCACGGTCCGCGGCCTGCACCGCAGCCTCGTCATCGTCTGCCTGTCGAATCTTATTGTTTTTGGCGGGATCATCACGCTGACATTCTTCCGCCCGCAATTCATGCCAGCGCTGGTCAAGATCGGCGGTCTCGCCTTTGTTTCGGTCGTGGTGATGAGCCTTTGGTATGTCGTGGGTCAGGACTGGATCAGCGCTATCCTGTTCAACGACTTCGTCGGCTGGGGCTACGCCGTCTTCATGGGCGCGCTCTTCCTCGCCCTGCTCGACGTGGCGCTGAACCGGGCGCGGGTGCTGGCGACCTTCATGAACGTTGCGGGCAGTGTGACGGTGGTGCCGGTCTGCTAGGCCCGATTGGCCGCTTCGACCTGCTCCATGCCGAGCGCGGCGAACACTTTCGCCACGATGGCGTCCGCGTCGAGACCGGCTTGCGCATACATCCGTTCCGGCGAGTCCTGATCGATGAAGATGTCCGGCAGGGTCATGGTGCGAACCTTGAGGCCCGTATCGAGCGCGCCGTGTTCCGCCAGATCGTGCAGGCAGAACGCGCCGAAGCCGCCGACGGAGCCTTCCTCGATAGTGATGAGCACTTCGTGGTTCTTGGCCAGGCGCAGCAGCAGTTCGGTGTCGAGCGGCTTGGCGAAGCGCGCATCGGCGACCGTGGTGGATAGGCCGTGCGCGTCGAGGGTTTCGGCCGCGAGCATGGCTTCGCCCAGGCGCGTGCCATAGGAGAAGATCGCGACGCGCGAGCCCTCACGCATGATGCGGCCCTTGCCGATTTCCAGCGGCTTGGGATTGTCGGGAATGTCGATTCCGGTGGCCTCGCCGCGGGCGTAGCGGAAGCCCGTCGGGCCATCGTCGCGCGCCACGGCCGTCGCGACCATGCGCGCGAGATCGGCTTCATCCGCGGCCGCCATCAGCACCATGTTGGGCAGGCAGCCCATATAGGCGATGTCAAAGGCGCCCGCGTGGGTTGGGCCGTCCGCACCGACGAGGCCAGCTCGGTCCATGGCGAAACGCACGGGCAGGTTCTGGATCGCGACGTCGTGTACCACCTGGTCATAGCCGCGCTGCAGGAAGGTCGAATAGATTGCGCAAAAGGGCTTGAACCCATCCGCCGCCAGCCCGGCCGCAAAGGTCACGGCATGCTGTTCGGCGATGCCGACATCGAACATGCGGTCGGGGAAGACCTGACCGAACTCCTTCATGCCCGTGCCGCCTGGCATGGCCGCCGTGATGCCGACAATGCGGTCGTCCTGGCGGGCTTCGTTGATGAGCGACTGCGCGAAGACCTTGGTATAGCTCGGCGCATTGGGGACCGACTTGGCCTGCTCGCCCGTCTGGACGTTGAACGTCTTCACGCCGTGATATTTGTCGGCAGACTTCTCGGCCGGGGCGTAGCCCTTGCCCTTTTGCGTCACGACATGGATCAGCACGGGGCCTTCCTTCATGTCGCGCACATTTTCCAGAACGGGGATCAGCGCGTCGAGATCATGGCCATCGACCGGGCCGACATAGAGAAAGCCCAGCTCCTCGAACCAGGTGCCGCCCATGAACATGCCGCGGGTGAATTCCTCTGCCTTGCGTGCCGTGTTCTTCAGCGGGCGGGGGGCGTCCTTGACGAGGGCCTTGGCGGCACCGCGAAGAGCTTGGTAACCGCCGGAGCTGACCGTGCGTGACAGCAGGTTGGACATCGCGCCGACGGGCGGGGCGATGGACATGTCGTTATCGTTCAGGATCACGATCTGGCGTGAGTCGGATGCACCCGCATTGTTCATCGCCTCATAAGCCATGCCCGCCGTGATCGAGCCGTCACCGATGACGGAGACGACATTGTTGTTCCGGCCGTCCAGATCGCGCGCCACGGCAAAGCCCATGCCCGCTGAAATAGAGGTAGAGCTGTGCGCCGCCCCAAACGGATCGTATTCGCTCTCTGCGCGCTTGGTGAAACCCGACAGCCCGCCGCCCTTGCGCAGCGTCTTTATCCGGTCACGGCGACCCGTCAGGATTTTGTGCGGATAGCATTGGTGACCAACGTCCCAGATCAGCTTGTCATCTGGCGTGTTGAAGACATGGTGGATGGCCACGGTCAGCTCGACCACTCCGAGCCCAGCCCCCAGATGCCCGCCCGTGACAGAGACCGCGTCGATGACCTCTGTCCTGACCTCATCGGCGAGCTGCTTGATCTGCTCACGCGAGAAGTCACGGATGTCGGCGGGGAAGCTGACGGTATCGAGTAGCGGGGTATCGGTCATAGTCTGTCCTAATGCTCTCGCTCGAGCACGAAATCCACAGCGCCGATCAGCGTATGGGCCTTTTCGCCATAGGGAACCAGCGCGGCCTTGGCCGTGTCGCCCAATCGGCGAGCTTTGTCTTTCGCGCCTTGTAGTCCCAACAGTGACACGAATGTGGCCTTGCCGAGGTGTTCGTCCTTGCCGACGGCTTTGCCAACGACCGCGGCGTCACCTTCGACGTCCAGTACATCGTCCTGTATCTGGAAGGCCAGACCCAGCGCGGTGGAATAGCTGTTCAGCGCGGCAAAGTCCTGCGCTGCGCCACCTGCGACGAGGCAGCCTGCCTGCGTGGCATAGCGGATCAGCGCGCCCGTCTTCATCGCCTGCAGCGATGTGATCAGCGCCGTGTCGCGTTCGTCTTCCGCCACTGTGATGTCCACGACCTGCCCACCGATCATGCCATGCGTGCCCGATGCGCGGGCGAGTTCCGCGACCAGTCGGATGCGCACGGACGGGTCGGGATGAGCCGCCTCGTCGCTGAGCATCTGAAAGGCGTGGGTGAGCAGGCCGTCGCCTGCCAGCACTGCCATGGCTTCGTCATAGACGCGGTGCACAGTCGGACGCCCGCGGCGCAGATCGTCGTCATCCATGCAGGGCAGATCGTCATGGACGAGCGAGTAGACATGCAGACATTCCAGCGCGCAGCCGACGTGCAGGGCCTGGGATTCATCCCCGCCGAGCAGCTTTGCCGCCTCGACCGTCAGAAAGGGCCGCAGCCGCTTGCCGCCACCCAGCGCGGCGTAGCGCATGGCTTCCATGATATCGGACTGGTGGCCGGAGGGCTGGGGGAGTTCGCGCGCCAGACACAGTTCCACATCCGCCGCCACGTCGGACAGCCGCGCGGCGAAGCGCTGCTTGGGTGTGGTGACTGTGTCGAGCACGGCGTCGGTGGTCATGCGTTGTCGAACGGTTCCGTATGGGCGCTTCCATCGGGCGCGAGCACGATCTTCTCGACCTTCAACTGGGCGTCGCGCAGCTTGCCTTCGCAATGGGCCTTCAGCTTGGCGCCGCGCTGGTAGATCGCGATCGATTGCTCCAGCTCGGCTGAGCCGCCTTCCAGCTTGGCGACGATGCCTTCCAGCTCCGTCAGCGCGGCCTCGAAGCTCATATCCTTGATCGGTGTGTCGCTCACGTCTTCGTCCCAGTGTCTTGGCTTGGCCGCGTCAGGCGGCGTCGGCTCCAATGCAGATCGCCATTCTGGCTCCGCACGCGCCAACCGCGTGCCATCAGGCTGCCTTTAACCATGCGGTTAAACCATCCGTGGCCCTGAACATAGACCACATTTCCACCTTCGGCCCTTCGCGCCAATTCGTCCGCAACCGCATTGGCGCGCGCGCGCGCCTCGCCGTGGCTCTCCATGCCGTCGCTATAGCCGATGGCCCAGAGGATGCGCGCGACCGTGCCCCAACTCTTGGGCCGCAGTTTCAGCGGACCCAGCGGTGGGCTCGGCAGGGCGGCTTCGACCAGCGAGGGCCACTGCTCGTCCGGTTCGCGCCCGGCCGCCATGCGCGCGCTCTCCACGGCGCGCGGCAGCGGGCTGGTCACGACGAGATCCGCGTCACGCGCCCAGCGGCGGACTTTCTTGGGAATTTTCTGCTGTTCGAGGATGCCGCCTTCGTCATAGCGCACCCACCAGTCGCGAAATTCGCGCCAGGTCAGCCGCACGCGCCGTGACAACGCAGGCTTTCCGTGCCGCACGAGGATGATGGTATCCAGACCCGCCTTGTTGTCCGCAATCTCCGGCACGCCCGACACTACAGCTTGCTCATCGTCCGGCCCTCATCGGGGCAGCGGAGGTCTTCGGTACGGTCGCAGCGATTGAAGGAAAACAGCAGCAGTTCCGCGCGGCCGATAAGGTGCGAAATCGGCACGAACCCCGGCCCGATATCGTCGCCCATCAGCTGCGCGCCAAACGGGCCGATGTCCGTCAGGCGCGAGTCGGTCGAACGCTCCCGATTGTCGCCCATGAAGAAGATATGGCCCTCCGGCACCACATAGGTGTCCGTATTGTCGAGCGGCGCGCTGTCTGTTTGCTCCCAGATCAGATGCGGCGCCCCGCCGAGGTCCTCGACATGCTGGGTCGAGCGGATGACTGTGCCGCGGCCGTCCTGCGTGCGGTAGAGAAACTCAGCCCCCTCGTCCCTTGGGACGACACGGCCGTTGATCTCCAACCGTCCGTCCACCACCCGGACTTCGTCGCCCGGCAGGCCGACCACGCGCTTGATGGTGACACGCTCCGTATTGGGATTGCGAAAGACGGCGATGTCGGAGCGTTCGGGCATGCGCGCCATGATCCGGCCCTCGCCCAGCGGCAGGCGGTGCAGGCCGAACGGCAGGCTGTGGCGCGACCAGCCATAGGCGAACTTCGACACATAGATATGGTCACCGACTTCCAGCGTCGGCTGCATCGACTCGCTCGGAATCTTGTAGTGACCCCAAACGACCGTCAGCAGGCCGAGCATGATGACGAAAAGACCGACGAAGAAGCGCAGCTCGCGCAGCATCGTGGCCATGAGCGACCGGGGCGCCAGGGTCTTTGTCGATATATCTGCCGTGCGCGGAGCCATTCTGCGGCGATCTGTGACGCGGGCCGTGCGCGCTTTCAACTGTCAATCGCTGGCATAGGGCTTTAGCGTGAGAATGTGATCGAGCGTGAACAAGATTTGGCGCGTGGCATAGCGCACGCCCGAGCGGCCCTGGAGGCAGGCCAGCTGGTCCTGCTGCCCACGGAAACGGTCGCGGGTCTGGCCGCGCGCGCCGATGATGCACAGGCGGTTGCGCGGATATTCACCGCCAAGGGCCGCGAGCCGGATAAGCCTCTGGCGGTTTGTGTGCGGGACGCGGATGCGGCGGAAGCGCTGGCGGAATTATGCGCGCTATCGCGGGCGCTGATGGACGTCCACTGGCCGGGACCGCTGACGATTGTGTTGCCCGCGAAAGACTATGGGCTTGCGCCGGAATGCCTCGGCGCAAACGGCACGACGGTCGCGCTGCGTTGCCCGGATGTAGTCTGGCGCGACGCGCTGTGTTTCGCGCCGCTCGCGCTGACCTCGGCCAATCTGTCTGGGCAGCCATCGGTGACGGATGTGGCGCAGGCGCGCGCGGATTTTCCCGGCGTCGTCGCCGTGCCGGGCGGAGGCGATCCGAGCGGTCAGCCCTCCACGATCGTGAGCGTCATGGACGGCGCGATCACCACACTGCGCGCCGGGCAAATCGTGATAGGGAGCGCGCCATGAACTCTCCCGCGATCCAAGCCCTGATCGACGCCCTGCCCGCCAAGTCGTGGACGCAGGATGCCGACATCATTGCGCCGAGCCTGGTGGAATGGCGCGATAAATATCAGGGCTCGACCCCGATCCTGCTCATGCCCGGCTCGACCGAGGAATGTGCACTGGCCGTCCAGCTCTGCGCCGAGCACGGGCTGAGCGTCGTTCCGCAAGGCGGCAATACCGGTCTGGTCGGTGGGCAGACCCCGCAGGGCGAAGTGCTGCTCTCCTTGCGCCGCATGAACCGCGTGCGCGACGTCAATGTCACGGCGGGCGCGATGGTGGTCGAGGCGGGCGCGACGCTTCATGCGGCTCAGTCCGCCGCCGACGCCGTCGAGCGCAAGTTCCCGCTGACGCTGTCCAGCGAGGGCACAGCGACGGTGGGGGGCGTCCTGTCAACCAATGCGGGCGGCAATCATGTGCTGAAATATGGCACCACGCGCGATCTGGTCTTTGGCGTCGAAGCGGTGCTGGCCGATGGCTCGGTGTTCAACGGGCTCACATCCTTGCGCAAGGACAACACCGGCTATGATCTGTCGCGGCTGTTCCTCGGCGCGGAAGGCACGTTGGGCATCATCACCGCAGCGTCGCTAAAGCTTTTCCCAAAACCGGACTATGTCGCCCGCGCTATGATGGCAGTCGGATCCGTCGAGGACGCGGTGGCGCTGATGACGCGGCTGCGCGGACCCGCGCTGGCCATGTTCGAGGTCATGCCGCGCATCGGCTTTGCGGCGGTGACCGAAAATTTCGACAATGAGCGCGATCCCTTCGCGCAGGAACACCCCTGGTATGTGCTCGCCGATTTCGAGGTCGCCAACGCCGCCGCAGGCGAAGCGCTCGTCAGCGCGCTGCTGGAGAGCGCGATCGACGACGGGCTGGTGCGCGACGCCGTGCTGGGACAATCCGAGACGCAAGCCCGCGCCCTGCTGTCGATCCGCGAGCATATGAGCGCGGGACAGAAGTTCCTCGGCGGTTCGATCAAGCAGGACATTACCGTGCCGCTCGACCGTATTCCGGAGTTTTTCGCCCGCGCCGATGCCGCCATGCAGCAGCTCATTCCGGGCTGCAGACCTGTCGGGTTCGGGCACTTTGGCGACGGCAATATCCACTACAATGTCGCGCAGCCCGAAGGCGCCGACCGGGAGGCATTTCTCGCCCGCTGGGACGACGTGTCGGAGACGGTCTTCGACATTGTCGACGATCTAGGCGGGTCGATCTCCGCAGAGCACGGCATCGGCATCATGAAGCGCGAGACACTGGCAAAGCGCGCGGACCCGGTGAAAATGGACATGCTGCGCCGGATCAAGCGGGCGATGGATCCGGATGGGGTCATGAACCCCCGGGTCATGGTTTAAGCGGCGTAATGGTTTGAAATGAGCAGACCCTAGTGGTCGGCCCAGACCTCCTGATGGTTGCGCCTTTCGATCCGCCGATCGGCGCGCAGCCCGAGTAGCGGTCCCAGCCCGGTGTGGTCGAACAGCGCCTCGATCGCGGCGCGGTCGTCGGGCGAGGCCTGCGCCACGTGGTCCGTCAGGCGCTGCAACAGATAGAGGCGGTAGGGCATGACCGCCGACGTTATTCGCTGCCCGCGCCAGTCGAACGCCGCCATACCGATGCTGCGTGGGAAGCTTTCCAAATCGCTCTCGGGGTCGATCAGCCACGCGTTGATGAAAGCGACATGGGCGGTGATCTCGGTGAGATATTCCTCGGCGACATAAGACATGAGCACGTGCAGCGTGTCGGGCAGAGCGTCCCGCGCGAACAAGCCGTTCGGTGTCTGCTGATTATGCTCCTCATTCGTCTCCGGGCTGTTCATCCGCTCGGTCCAGCGGAAGACGCGCGGCGCGTTGCGGCGCATGATATCACCCGGCACAGGGTCGCGCGCCAGATGGGCGTAGAGCGGGTTAAGCAGACCGTAATCGCCGATCGTCGGGCGGTCACCGAGCAGGAAGGGCGTGTGCGTAAGATGCGCGTCGAACCGCGCGAGAAAGTCCGCATAGCTTCGCTCGATCGCCTGAGCAGTCTCGTCGCTCACCCCGAACATTCGACCCGCCTTGCGCATGCGGCCGGACGCGTGGTCGAACATAACGCTGCGTTGCTCCGCGCTCATCCCGGCCGGCAGGACATCGTCGAAAGCGTGGCGGATGAAGGCCAGGTTCTGTTCGTCGAAGTTCCAGCGGTAATGCATGGCCGGGCGCAGCAGCCCCTCATTACCGAAGAGCTCGAATAGCAGCGAGACGGCCTTGAGCACCGCGTTTTCGGGATAGAGCGGCTCGCGTCCCAGGCCCTGATCCTGCAGATAATCCAGAATATCGGTGCCGTCTTGGACCACGGTCCCGTCCGGCATCACCACGACCGGCATGATGAAGCGTCCGACCTGCGGCACGATGGTGCGCGCGAAGTCGGGATGGCCCGACCCGCGCTCCACGACCGGGATAAAGTTCCGACGCAGGTAAGCGCGGACCTTCCCCGTATAGAGCGAGGCACGCATGCCGTATAATGTGATCCGTCCATCCATGATGTGTTCGTGCGCGCTGAGTCTTGCGGCGTCACGCTGAATTTCCCAAACTCACATATGGGTTTGAAATCGATGATTACGCCGCCACTGATGCAGCACCTGTTGGGAGAGCCGCGCCTGCGTGCGGCGCGCCAAAAACATGAGGCGCGGCGCGCCCGCTCCGGCCAACCCCACCGCGTGCAGCTCTTTCACGATCCCGCCGACCCCTATTCCCAACTGCTTCTCTCCGTCATGTCGGAGTTCCGCGCACGTTACGACGTGGAGCTGGAGGTGTTGGAGATCGGGGCGCCCAGCGCGTCGGCCAATCCCGAGGCCGCGCGACTGCGCCACTATGCGCGAGAGGACGCGGCGGCGCTGGCTCGGCGCGCAGGACTGGACTTTACCTACGATCCCCGCCCCCACGCAACAGACACGCAGGACGCCGACGCGCAGCTGGCCGCGCTCGGCCATTACCAAGGCGGCATGCTCCACTATGCGGGCGAGTGGTATTGGGGGCTGGACCGGCTGCACTATCTGGAAGCACGTCTGGCGGAGCTGGGCGCGCGCAAGGACGGCGCGCCGGACACACCGATCTACGCGCCGCCGCCCGTGCCGGCTGGCTCTGGTGAGAGCGGCGCGGTGATCCATTGGTACGCGTCCTTCCGTTCGCCTTATACCGCGATCGTGCGCGACCGGATCGCGGAACTGGCGCAAAGCTATCAGGCCGAGCTGCGCCTGCGCCCCGTCTTTCCCATGGTCATGCGCGGTCTGCCCGTGCCGCGGTCCAAGCGCCGCTACATCCTGCCCGACACCGCGCGCGAGGCGCGCCGCCACGGCACAGCCTTCGGCTGGCTGACCGATCCGGTCGGGAAACCTATCGAGATGGCCTATTCGCTGATCCCATATGCGAGAGAGCGCGGTCTCGACATCGCCTATGCGCGCAGCTGGCTCACGGGCGTCTGGTCTGAAGGGATAGACGCAGGCAAGCCCAAGAACTTGCGCCGGATCGTGGAGCGCGCCGGGCTGGATTGGGCTGAGGCCTCCGCCCATCTCGGCTCGGACGGCTGGCGCGCGGAGGAAGAGGCGAACCGCGCCGAGATGCTTGAGCGCGGCATCTGGGGCGTGCCGAGCTTTCGCGTCGGCGAGACGATCGTCTGGGGTCAGGACCGCCTTTGGCGCATGGAAGAGGCGCTACAGGCGTTGAGCGGCTAGCCCGCCGTCACGAGCACCGCGCGGCCGTCTTCGATCACGATGGAACCGGGCGCATATTCCGTCCGGCCGACCCAGATCGTGAGGATGTCTTCGCCGCGTTGGGTGTAGGCGCGAACAGGCCCGATACGCGTGCCGTCCTGCGCATAGACGATGACGCCGGGCGCGATGGCGGTGACGACGGGACGCACGAAAACAGATGCCTCGTCCGATCGCGTCACGGCGGCGACATCGCTACCGACCGCCGCCACACCTTCGCCCGCATAGGCCCAGCATGCGCCGACCAGTGCGATGAACCCTGTCATTCCGATGATTGCCGTTTTCATGTCCGTGGTCCGTTCTTGATTGCAGGCCTTAATTACAATCAAGAGTACCCGTGAGCCGGACGTTCGTTCCACTCGGCGAACAGCGCAGAGTCTATACGGTATGCGCTTCGTTAACGGCTGCGCCCGTCATGCACGAATTTCGCACGACGCGCATCCTGGGTCCGGCTATGCTACCCCCGACTGCCTTTTGGTGAGAGAACCCTGCGAATGAGCCTGCCGATCATCACCCTTGTTATCACCGGCGTCCTGTTCGCGCTGATGGGCGTGGGAAGCCTTGTCGCGCCCACGAAAGTCACGGCGCAGTTCGGCCTGCCGGAGCTGAACCGCGACATGCGCAATGAAATCCGCGGTGTCTACGGCGGCTTCGGGCTGGCCATCGGCGCGGCGCTGTTTATCGCAGCCCTGCATCCGGAGTTGCGCAGCGGCATTGCGCTGACGGTCGCGCTGGCCGTGGGCGGCATGGCGGGCGGGCGTGGGGTGTCGGCGATCATTGACCGTGGCATCTCGCGCGCTCCGCTACTCTATATGGCGCTGGAACTGGTCGGCATGGCCGCCCTGCTCTGGGTCGCGCTCGGCTAGCGCCACACCCGCAACAGATAAGGCCCGCGACACATTACGGATGCGACGGCGGCGCCGCTTGCCCTTACGCGCAAAGCGACTAGGTCGGCGCTATGGATTTCCAGCTCGACGAAGACCTCACCATGATCCGCGATATGGCGGCGAGTTTTGCCGCCTCCGAGCTCGCGCCCCATTCCGAGATGTGGGACCGGGAGAAGTTCCTCGACCGGAGCGTGTTCGAGCGCGCGGCTGAGCTCGGCTTTCTCGGCATCTACACGCCGGAAGAACATGGCGGCACGGCACTGTCGCGGCTCGCCTCCGCCATCGTCTTCGAACAGCTGGCGTCTGGTGATGTCTCCCACACCGCCATGATGACGATCCACAATATGGCGACCTGGATGGTGGACCGTTTTGCGGGCGACGAGCTGCGCGCACGCTATGTGCCCAAGCTGACGGCGGGCGAGCTGATTGCGAGCTACTGTCTGACCGAGCCCGCCGCGGGATCGGACGCCGCGTCGCTCTCGACCAAGGCGGTGCGGGACGGCGACCACTATGTGCTGAACGGATCAAAGCAGTTCATTTCCGGCGCGGGTTGGTCGGATGTCTATGTCACCATGGCACGGACGTCCGATGACGGCGCGCGCGGGGTGAGCTGTTTCGTCATCGACAAGGACATGCCGGGCGTGAGCTTCGGCGCGCAGGAACGAAAGATGGGCTGGAACGCCCAGCCGACAGCGCAGGTCATTTTCGAGGACGCCCGCGTGCCGGCAGCCAACAGGGTTGGCGCAGAAGGAGAGGGTTTTCGCTTCGCCATGGCGGGGCTGGACGGTGGGCGTATCAATATCGGCGCGTGTTCGCTCGGCGGCGCGCAGACGGCGCTGAAGCTCGCACTCGATTACGCGGGCGAGCGCAAGCAGTTCGGCAAGCGCATCGGCGATTTCCAAAACACGCAGTTCCGCCTCGCCGATATGGCGACGGAGCTCGAAGCCTCGAAGCTGATGATCTATTCCGCCGCCGATGCGCTCGACAAGAAACTGCCGGACGCGGGTGTGAAATGCGCAATGGCCAAGCGGTTCGCGACCGATCTCTGCTCCAAGATCGCCAACGACGCGCTGCAGGTGCACGGCGGCTATGGCTATCTTGCGGATTATCAGGTCGAGCGGATCGTGCGAGATCTGCGCGTGCACCAGATATTGGAAGGCACGAACGACATCATGCGTGTCATCATCAGCCGCGGCCTGATGCGGCAGTAGACGCCAACCCGCACCACTATAGTTAACGCCCCCCTAACCTTCTCCCGGCATGGGCCGTTCATGGCCGTGACGACCTACAGCTTCGAGCAGCTCCAGCAGCGCAACCTCGCCTACATAGGGCTGGCGCGCGGGATCGA
This sequence comes from uncultured Algimonas sp., assembly GCA_937923575.1. Lineage (GTDB taxonomy): Bacteria > Pseudomonadota > Alphaproteobacteria > Caulobacterales > Maricaulaceae > Litorimonas. The sequence continues at coordinate 45,659 of CALDUL010000037.1, read as the reverse complement.
GGGCTTTGTGTGGATGATCGTGCTGCTGTTCTTCTCCGGCGCGATCATCGGTTTGACATTCGCGGACGCAACTGCGCTGGACCAGAGCGACGGCGCATTCGGGCGAATGCTATGGTATCCGGTCTATGCCAGTATTCTCGCGCTCGCCTGTTTTCGCGTGCCCGGTATTCTGCGGCTCGCGAGCTGCAACCCTCTCATCGTATTTTGCGTGCTCTATATGGGCATCACCATGTTCTGGTCGGTCGATCCGGGGGGCACGCTGCGGCGCTCCATCGCGCTGCTGATGACGACCTTTGCGGGCCTCGCCTTTGCCGCGCGGTTCGAATGGGGAGAGATGATCGAGCGGATCGCGGGCGTGATGTTGGCGCTGTGCCTGATCACGCTCTTCGTGGTTGTGAGCAATCCCGAACGCGGCATCATGCAATTCATCCATGAGGGCGCGTGGCGCGGGCCGTGGGTGGAGAAGAATTATCTCGGCGGGGTGATGACCAAGGGTCTGGCCGTGTCGATGTGCGCCTTTGCCGTGAATCCCAAGCGCGGCTGGCTCTGGGTGCCGACAGGGATGTTGTGCTTCGCCCTGGTGCTAATGTCGACGTCCAAGACCTCGCTGCTGATCAGTATGACCATGATCGGGCTGTTTTTGGCGCTGCGCATTTTCCGTCGTTTTCCGATCCTGCGCATTCCCGTCGTCTTCGCCTTTCTCGCCGGTGTGGCCGCTATCGTGACCGTGGCCTTCGCCGTGCCAGAGGAAGCGTTGGCGTTGATCGGCAAGGACCCGACACTGACCGGCCGGACCGATATCTGGACGCTGCTGACCCGCGCGATCGAGCAAAGGCCGTTCCTCGGCTACGGTTACGGCGTGTTCTGGATGGACCCGCTGGGCCCGAGCTACGAAACGCGCTCTGTCCTGCAATGGGCCGTGCCGACGGCGCATAATGGCTGGTTCGACACATGGCTGTCCGGCGGGCTGGTCGCCATCGTCATGTTCGCGGCCCTGCTGATCCCGACCGTGCTGATGAGCCTGGCGCGCATCAAATCGGGCGGGGTGGAGACCTATTGGGTTGTGCTGTCGATCATCTTCTTCATCGGCTTCTCGATCTCGGAGAGCTCGATCCTGCAGCAGAACGATCTGTCTTGGTTCCTGTTCGTGGCGACGACCGCCAAGCTCTGGGCGCGTGAGCCTGCGTGGTGGCGGCCCGGATCGCGTCGGTCCGTCGCGCGGGTGAACATCATCCGCTGATCAGTCCTAGCCCGGCGCCTTGACGATGTGAGCGCCGAAGCGCTTGCGAAGACGCACGAACTTCTGCTCCCAGAAATAGAAGCTGATAGCTGTGATCGCGAAGCTTGCCGCAAGCGCGACCACGATGGTCACGGGAGTCGACCACTCTGCGCGGCGCACGAGATCGAGCACGGGGAAGTGCCAGAGATAGAGGCCGTAGGAGACACGGCCGATCCAGCGCAGCGGGGCGAGCTCTAGGATCGGGAAAGCCCAGCCGAACATGCGGCCATAATAGAGGTTCAGCATCAGCACACCGATCGCTCCGCCTTGGACCGAGAAGCGCAGCACTTGGCGAAACATGTCATCGCGGATGACGAAAGTCGCGAGCAGAGCGATGAGCGCCAGCACCGCCGGAACATAGCCGACCAGCACGCGCAGGCGGTCTGGCGAGCCCAGCAAATGCAGCCCGATCGAAAACAGGCAGCCATAGGCGATGCTGTCGATCCGCGCATCCGTCGCCATATAGGTATAGAGCTCAGCCGTCTCCGGCGACAACAGGCTCACCCCCAGCCGCCAGAGCGGCACAACCATGATGACCGCCAGCAGGGCGAAGAAGACCTTGCGCCAGTCACGCGCCAGCAACACCAGCAGCGCCGGGAAGAGCAGGTAGAAATGCTCCTCCACCGCCAGCGACCAGAGCGGCGTCCAGCTCATATAAGGCGCATTGCCCGCGGCTTGCTGCGCGATCTGGTAGTAGTTGGTGGCGTAGAGATTGGCAGCGGCAAACTCGCCCGCCGTGGGCGAGCCGAGCCCGAGCCAAATATGCACGAGCGAGCTCACCACGGTCATGCCGATCAGCGCGGGAATGAGGCGGATGAAGCGCCGAATGTAGAAATCCTTCAGCCCGATTCGGCCTTTCTTCTCGCCCTCCGCGATCAGCAGGCGCGTGATCAGAAAACCGGAGATGAAGAAGAAGACCGTCACGCCGAACCCGCCCGGCACGATGTGGCTCAGCCCGAAATGCGCGACCAGCACGATCAGCACGGCGATGGCTCGCAGCCCGTCGAGCCCGGGAATATAGCCATAGCGCGCCGTCGCGGAGAGGCGGTCCTCGGTCGTGCGGGGCGCAGGGGCGATATCAGACGTCATGTCCATGGGCGACGTCTTCGCTCATTCGGGTTCACGGAGTCCCAATAGCGTGCAATTTCCACACCACGAATGCGAAACGTGGTTAAGGAAGACTTATGAAAGCTCTCGTCTTCCACGGCCCTCGCGATATTCGCTACGATTCCTTTCCCGATCCAAAATTGTCGAGCCCGCACAACCTCATCATCGAGGTCAGCCATTGCTCCATCTGCGGCTCGGATCTGCATCTCTATCACGGCGACCGGATCGGGCCGTTCGACTACAGCGCTCCGCAGCCGAAGTTCTGCACGGGTCACGAAACCATCGGCCGGGTCGTCGAAGTCGGCGCCAATACGCCGAGCTACAAGATCGGTGACCGCGTTCTGGTCGCGGGCGGGGCGGGTTGCGGGCAATGCGCGGCCTGCGCGCGCGGCGACATCCGCCGCTGCTCCGGCAACAGCCCGGGCGTCGCCTACGGGATCAGCCCGATCCTACAGGGCGGGCAAGCGGAATATCTGGAAGTCTTCGCCGCCGAGACAGCGGCCGTGCCGATCCCCGACTATGTCAGCGACGAACAGGCCGTCCTTCTGACCGACGCCGCCGCCACGGCGCATTTCGGCGTCCGCCGCGCGGACTTCCGCGAAGGCGACACAGTCTGCGTCATCGGCCAGGGCCCGGTCGGACTGATGGCCGCCGAGATCGCGCTGGCACTGGGCGCAGAGCGCGTCTTCACCATAGACCCGGTCGAAGCGCGCCGCGCGCAAAGCGAAGCGTTCGGCGCGGAGAGCTACGCCCCAGACGTGGCCCGCGCGGCCATTAAGGAAGCGACAAAGGGCGTCGGCGTGGACGTGGTGGTCGAAGCCGTGGGGCTGGCTAGCACGATCGACGAGAGCATCCGGCTGGCCCGTGTCGGCGGATCAGTCAGCATTCTCGGCATCGTCCAGGACGCCGTTGGCGGTGTCCCGCCCCTGCGGCGGGCGCAAGGCAAGACCGTCTCCATCCACGCGGGCATCGCCAATATCGTCGAGAATTGGCCGGAGCTGTTTACGCTGTTCGAGCAGGGCAAGATCCGCGGCGCGGACATGTTCACCCACCGCTTCTCGCTGGAACAGGGCGCTGACGCATATGCGCTATTCGACGCGCGGGCTGACGGCGTGGTCAAAGTGATGATAGAGCCCGGCTTATGAAAACCTTACTTGTCGATCGCTCCGATCCTGCCGCCGTCACGATTGCGGAGGTTCCGCCCAAACCGCTGGACGCGGGCGAGGTCCGCGTCTCCATCGACAGCTTCGCGGTGACGGCCAACAATGTCACCTATATGGTCTTCGGCGACCAGATTGGTTACTGGCACTATTTCAACCCCAAGGCTTACGGCTTCGGCGAAGACCGTCAGGGTCGCATGCCGGTCTGGGGCTTTGCGACGGTGACCGAGTCCCGCTGTCCGGACGTGGCCGTCGGCACCGAAGTCTACGGTTTCCTGCCCATCGCGGATCAGTTCACCATTCGCCCCGTGAAGATCAGCCCGCACGGATTCCAGGACGGCGCCGCGCACCGCAAGGAACTGCACCCGGTCTATAACAGCTACACGCGCACCGACTCCGACCCCAGCTACGCCGTTCAAAAGGCGATCCAGCCCGTGCTGCGCCCGCTCTTCATGACGAGTTTTCTGATCGACGACTTCATCGCGAGCGAAAACATGTTCGGCGCATCGCGCGTCGTGCTGACCAGCGCGTCATCCAAGACTGCGCTGGGCACGGCCTATTGCCTGTCCAAGCGCGCCAAGGACGGGACAGGCATTGAGGTCATCGGGCTGACGTCAGCGGGCAATAAGGCCTTTGTGGAAAGCACGGGATATTACGACCGCGTGGTGACCTATGAGGATGCGGAAACGCTGGAGACCGTCCCGACCGTTATCGTCGACATGGCCGGCAATGGCGCGCTGATGAGCCGCCTCTATGACCGTTTGGGCGAGAACGTCGTCTACGCCTGCTCGGTCGGGAAATCGCACTGGCAGGGCGACGCGGCGCCCAAGCCGACCAAAGGCGCGCGGCTGACGCTGTTCTTCGCGCCGGACTACGCCAAATCGCGGATGAAGGATTGGGGTTCGGACGGTTTTGCCAAGCGGCTCGGCGAGCGGTGGATCCCGTTTCTGGGCGATGCGGCAGGCTGGATGAGCATCAGTGAACCGGCAGGCATGAGCGAGCTTCTGGTGACGTACAACGACCTGCTGAACGGCCGCGCGGACCCGACCCGGGCCGCGCTGTTCACGCTGAACGAAAAGGGCAATGGCTAATGTCTGACATGAAAACCAACTACGAATGTTTCACCGTCTCGGTCGATGACGGCGTCGCGCATATCCGCTTGTCGCGGCCGGAAAAGCGCAATGCGATGAGCCCGTCTTTCTGGGTCGACCTGCCCGCCATCGTCCGCGACATCGACGACAATGCGCGCGCACGGTGCATCGTGATTTCCGCTGACACAGCCATAGAAGGACAAGGGGGCGAGCGGCCCATCTTCACCGCCGGGATCGACGTGTCCATGTTCGGCGGCAATGAGCTCGGCTCCGACAAGAACCACCCGCAAGCCGGCGCGGCCTTCTACCTCGAGGTCCTGCGGCTGCAGGACTGCTTCAACGCGCTGGAGGAATGCCGCGTGCCCGTCATCGCGGCGGTTCACGGCGGCTGCATCGGCGGCGGGGTGGACCTGATCACGGCCTGTGACATCCGGCTCGGCAGCGCGGACAGCTATATCACCATCTACGAGATCAACGTCGGCATGACGGCGGATGTCGGGACCTTCCCGCGCATTCTCAACCACATGCCCGAAGGCGTGGTGCGAGAGCTCGCCTACACAGGCCGCAAGATGGGGGCAGAGGAATGCGAACGCCGTGGGCTGTTTAATACCGTGCTGCCCGATGAGGCAGCGCTGCTCGACCACGCCATGGCGATGGCACGCGAGATCGCGACCAAGCCTCCGCTCGCGATCTATGGCTGCAAGCGGATCATAAACTATTCGCGCGACCACACGACGGCGGAGGCGCTCGACAATATTGCGGTATGGAACATGTCCATGCTGCTACCGCAGGAAATGATGGAGGCCATGGCCGCCAAGGGGCAAAGGCGCGCCGGAAATTTCTCCGAACTGCCGAAGCGCAAGCTGGGCTAGCGCAACCGAGAGCGCGCTAGTCGCGCTCGAACACCATGACGGTGCTGGTTGTCGGCTCGGTCAGGGTCAGCTTGTCCCGAGTCACAGAGGTGATCGTCGTGGAGGCGGCGGGCGCGGCAATCGCGCCCTGTCGGATGAGGTCTCGGAGCTGCTCGGCCGCCGCACCGCCGCTGATGACGGTCACCTGCGCATCGGTGGTCTTTTCGGTCAGCGTCATTCCGTCCAGAATATAGGTGCCGGTGCTTTCGATCTTGAAGGCCATGTCGCCGCGCTGGACGATGATTTCGCCTTCCGTCGTACCATCTGTCTTATATTCGATCTCGCCTTCGCGCATGGAGACGGTCTCGCCGCCCGTCGTGGTCACGACGTCCGATGTCATCTCCCATTCGCCGAGTAGCAGCTGGTCTGTGGTCTTGGGTTCGCTGCAGCCCATGAGAGCGGCCGCCCCCGCGAGCAGCAGGGCGGCGGAGAATTTTAGAGATACCATGATAGGTTTTTTCCGTTGATGTCAGACGCCGGCCTATGCGGCAGCCGACGCGCCTCCGATAGGGGCGAAATCAGGCCGATCTAACGCGTGTAGCGCAGTGTCGAACCGGTATCGGGGTCGAGCAGGGCGAGCGTGCTCTCGTCCAGTGTCTCGATGATGTAGCGCACGGGCGGACTCTGGTTCAGCCCCGCCTCATATTGCTGGGCGATGATCCGCGACTGCTCGGTCTCTGTCTCAGGCTTGAGCGTGATCGTGCCCAGCGTGCGCGTCAGCACGGTCTCGTCCAGCGTCCAGTTCACATCCGCCTGCATGCGGTAGCGACGGTCGGACTCTGGCAGCTCGGGGGCGTTGAGGCTCATCACCGCGGTCATGCGCGACGTGCCGTCCTCGGCATAGTAGACGACCCCGTCGCTCAGCTCCACAGCGCCGCCGGCCGAGCTAATCGGGCTGTCCTGCGTCCACTCTCCGATCAACAGACTGTCGCCGGGGCCGACCTCCTTGGGGCCACCGCAGGCCGTCAGGGTCGCGGCAAGGATAAGGCCGCAAGCGGCGTTGAACACTCTACGCATGATGTCTCCTTTGGCTGATCTTGGCTTACGCCGGGCGGGCCGCGCCCCAGTAATTATAGGCGAGAACTTTCGGCCCGGGAACATAGCCCTGCTGTAGATCGGTCAGCTGGAGGCCCGCGTCCCTAAAGAGCGCCGGGATATCGCGACCCGAATGGCACCCGCCCGCAATGCGAGACCAGAGCGGATCGATGCGCGATTGCCAGCGCGCAACTTTTGCGTCCGGCGCACGGCCGTGCTCGGTGAACAGGATCTGCCCTCCGGGCTTTAGCAGACGGGCGGCCTCGCGCAGCGCGGCATCTGGGTCGGGGATGGTGCAAAGCGCATAGGTCACGACGACCGTATCGGCCGAGCTATCCGGCAGCTCGATCCGCTCGCCCGACAGTCCGAGGCGGCGAACCGGAAAGTCGCAGGCCGCCACGCGCTCCGTCGCGCGCAGCCAGATCGCGTCATCCGGGTCGATACCGGTGACCGATGTGACATTGGACGGATCGTAAAAGGGCAGGTTCAACCCGGAGCCGATGCCGATTTCCACGACCTCGCCCGTCGCCATGGGCACGACCTTGGCGCGTTGGCGCTCGATCGCGCCGCAGCCGCAGGCGGCATCCAGCATCCGCGGCAATACATGTCTGGCGTAAAAGCCCATGGGCGACTGCTACGCCGGGGCCTTCATGGCCGCAAGCGCTAGAAAAGAATACGGGTTGATTCCAGCATCTGGGCCACCTCTCGGAAAGCGGACTTCAGCTCGGTCGCATTGTCGGGTGTGAAGAAGTGACCCGGCGACGAGGCGCAATTCTCCAGCATCTCGACTGTGTCCGTCTGACCCGGCACGCGGTAGGCCACGACGAAAAGATCAATCCCGTCTTCCCTGATATTCTCACAGATGGTTTCTGACAGATCAAGTCCCGCCTGGCCGTCGTTGCCGTCATGCAGGGTGACATTGCCAGACGGATCCGTGCCATCAATCGATCTGTTGTTGAGCCCGTCGGTCATGAAAAGCATGGCGCGATTGAGCCGAGGACGGCCATTGCCAGAGCCGTTCTGAGGACCATTCCCGCCATTCGCACTGCCGGGATTGATCGGAACGGACACGCCGCCGCTCATACTGGCCGATTGCGGGTAGGGCATGCGCGGTGTCAACGTGCGCCAACCCCAGGACAGACCAGACGGAAGATAGGTACTGCCGGAGGTGGTCAGACCCGACACCATGGCGCGCATGGCGTCGAAGTCCGAGCCCAGAGGCATCAATTCCGTGCCGCAGTTGCGGTCCAACGCCGCCGGAAAACGCCGGCCTCGGAAGTCTGAGACTTCGGCCATGCCATTCAGGCGCGAACCCATGCAGCCATTCCAGGTATAGGTTCTGTCTTGGCACACTTCGGGACCGTCAGTATATGTGCCGCCTGAACATGTCGTCCTGTCTTCGGTCACTACGCCCATGTTCAACCCATCTCTATAGCGGGTGTAGGTATGCGACTCTGTCGTACAAGTCGGAGCCGTCGTTTCGATCTGCTCCGGCGCACAGATCGTGTCGATTTCACCGTCTCGGCCGCGGTCCAACCAAGGGCGTGGCGTCGTCGAGGTCGTCCCGATGTTGACGTAATTACCGAAGGGCACGATCGAAACCCGCGTTCCCGCCGGCAACTTTTCCATCTCGTCAAGCAGGTCAGTGGTAGCCGTCTGCATGGCTGCGAGGTTCGCACCTTGCATCGATCCCGTGGTGTCAAGCACGAGCGAGAGGTGGACTGGCGTATCCTGCGCGCGCGGCGCGGCGCTCTCGACGAGCAGCGGCACGGATTGGCGGTTGGTCAGGCTACCGAAAATGCTCGACGGAGCGTTCTGCACGCTGAGGTAAACGCGGTCGTCATCGACATCCACATCAACCTTCAGCTCCAAGCCCTGTGTGTTGTAGCCGTCCACGATCTTGCGCACTTGCTCTTCGATATAGGCGGCGTCCTTGTCCTTTATCGACGCCCCCGCCAGCACGGCGGCGTCGACGACGTTCTGCAGATCGTTGTTACGTTGGATCGCGCGGGTGTAGTCGAAGGCCGCGCCGATCCCTATCAGTAGCATGGTCAGGGTGAAGGCGGTCATGATCGCGATGTTGCCGCGTTCGTCCTGAACAAAGGCGTTCCGTCGGCTCGACGTCCGGTCTGCCGCGCGCAAGGCGCTCGAGTTCATCAGCGCGCCCGCGCAGGTTTTTATCCGTGACAGCATGGTCCACCTCATCCATTTACCTGCATGCTCCACACGGCATCTCAGACTCCGGAGCTTTCCGGTTTCCGAGCAGGCATCTAGGGGGCTGGGTTAGGGGAGCGGCCTTTATATTCCTTTGTCAAACGCGGTTAAGCGCGCCTAAACCCTTGGCCATGAGCCAAATTGATCCGACGCCCCGTTTACCGTCAGAGCCTTTCCGTGTCGCCGTGGCGCAGCTCGCCCCGGCCTTTATCGACCGCGCGGCAGGCGTGGCGCAGATCGTCGATGCCATTGACATTGCAGCGTCTGAGGGCGCGCAAATGATCGTTTTTCCCGAAGCTCTGCTGCCGTCCTACCCGTTCTGGCTCTCCGACGGTCATGGTGCCCGGTTCGACGATGCGCGCGGCAAAGCGCTTTTCGCCCATTACTCCGATCAGGCCGTCACGATCGAGGATGGCCATCTTGACCCAATCCGGCACGCGCTGCGCATTGCCGGAATGAGCGCCTATGTCGGGATCATCGAGCGGCCGCGCGACCGCTCCGGCCATTCGCTCTACTGCTCCTATGTCTTCATCGACGCGGGCGGGGAGGTCCGGTCGGCCCACCGCAAGCTGCAGCCCACCTTCGAGGAACGGCTCGTCTGGAGCCCCGGCGACGGGGCAGGGCTGGTCACGCACCGGGTCGGGCCGTTCACGGTCGGCGGGCTGAACTGCTGGGAGAATTGGATGCCGCTGTCGCGCGCCGCGCTCTACGCGCAGGGCGAGGACCTGCACATTGCCTGCTGGCCGGGCAATCGCCGCAACACCGAAGACCTCACCCCCGTGCTGGCCAAGGAAGGCCGGTCCTATGTCGTCAGCGTCTGCGGTGTGATGCGCAGGAGCGATGTGCGCGACGACATGCCATTCGCCGACTATCTGCGCGAGGCCGTCGGCGAGATGCCCGCCAATGGCGGCTCCTGCGTCTGCGCGCCGGACGGGTCTTTCCTCATGGAGCCCTGGACAGCGGAAACAGGCGTGCGGGTCGTGGAGCTCGACCCCGCCAAGGTCCGCGAGGAGCGGCAGAATTTCGATCCCGCAGGCCATTATTCTCGGCCCGACGTAACCCGCCTGGTGGTGGACAGGACGCGCCAGTCCATCGTGGACTTCGCCAGGCAATAGCGTTCAGCAACCGTTCACCTGCATTTGCCGAATTAACCCATGTCAATTGTTGGCGCCTGACAACCCTGGGAGGACATCATGGGAAAGAGAGACGAACTCATCGGTAAATATGCGGACCAGCTTCGCGGCGATCTGGGCATAAGCCCGGATATGGACCTGCTGCGCAAGGTCACGATTGGCTGCGGTCCGTCGATCTACAATCGCGACGCCTCGACAGTCGCGGGTTCTGACCCAAAGGAACTGGAAACCGTACGCAAGAACTTCGTGATGAAAAAGCTCGGTGTCACCGACGCTGCCAAGGCCGACGCCGCCATCGCCAAGGTCATGGACCACTACAAGTCCAAGGGCGTGCGCACGAAATATCGCGCCGTAGTCTATTACATGCTGGCCAAGGATCTCGGCCGGGAGTCCATCTACTCATAGATATTCGCAGAACTGCGAACACAGTCAGGTCCCCTGGTCACGCGCCCCGTTGATCTAGGAACCGAATGGCGAGCCTGTCCGGGAGTCCACCAGCCTACCCTGCCGGTGTGGGCAGGTTCGCCGCATGTGGGAACCGCCGCTCTTTTCCACCGAAAGAGCGGCGGTTTTTTATTGTCAGGGTTTAGCGTCCGCCAGCTGTTCGAGCTTGAGCTGCAGGCCCTCGGATAGCAGGTCCAGCTTCTCGCGCCGAACGCCTTGTTCCACCTCTGCGAGGGGCCGTCCGCTATTGGCGGAGAAATGCATCCAGTTTTCGCCCGCATGTTCGGGCCAGTCGGGCAGGCCCGCGCCGTTGGGATTGCCGTCTTTCGCGAAATTCGCCCAATAGCCGATCATGATGTCGGTCAGCTGCTCATCCTCGTCAGACACGCCTAGCAAGTCTTCATGTGTGTCGAACACGAAGGGGATTTCAGCGGCGTGGAACGCGCCCAGCGTCTGTGTATCCGACGGCGGTACGCGGGAGAAGAAATAGGTCCAGCTCGGCTGTCCGGCCTCTTCCACGGCGCGCGCGGCAAAGCGAATGTTGGTCCCGAAGATCTCGTCACCCATCCACTGAATGCCGTGCGTCCGGAAATCCTCATGCAGGGGATAGACGTCCAGCAGCGCGTCCGCGTGCTGCGGGAAAGGCGCGCGCAATTTCGTCTCGAGCTCCGCGCGCGTGCCCGGCTCCAGCGTTTCCAGCCAGACCGAGGGCTGCCCATCATCGTCGAAGAACAGAGTGCCTTCATCTGAATTGTAGCCCGTCAGCAACGGCACGGCATTGATCTGCCCGGTGGCGAAAGCCAGCCCGACATTTTGCGGAAACACCACACCGTCGCGGATGTGGTGGAAGGCCTCCTCGGCCTTGGGCGGGAGCTTTTCACGTATCTCTTCGGCCGGAACAGCCCGCAACTCGGCCGCGGTCGGATCATCCAGCCCCAGCGCATCCGCGACCCGCAGGCCCATGGAATGGCCGGACGGCCAGCCGCCCGGGATCGGCATGTCGGGACCGTCGAGCTGGCTCATATGATAGGAGGAAGCGCCCGACTGCGCGATGGCTTGGTGGAACAGACCGGACGCCAGCGGCGTGCTCATCATCTCGGTGACGGACCACGCGCCCGCGCTCTCTCCGAATATGGTGACGTTATTCGGATCACCGCCATAAGCCTCGATATTGTCGCGCACCCATTCCAATGCGGCGACCTGATCGAGCGAGCCGTAATTGCCGGATACGCCGCGCGGGTCATCCTCTGATAGCGCGGGATGCGCCATATAGCCGAATACGCCCAAGCGGTAGTTTAGCGTGACCAGCACGACCCCGCGCTCTGCCAGGCCATTGCCCTGGTAATAGGGGAAATTGGCTTCACCGAACTGATGCCCGCCGCCGTGGATCCAGACCATGACGGGCGCGTCCTTGGCCGCTTTCGGCGCGCGCACATTCAGATAGAGGCAGTCCTCGCTCATCGGGTCACTGCCCAGCGCGCCCGCGATGCGTTTGATGGCGAATGTCTTGGCGGCGGAAAGGCCGTGGCCGTCGATCAGTCGGTCGAAAAAATCGTCGTCCGGGTTCGCGCGCGGCTGCATGCAGCGGGAGCCGAATTCGCTCGCGTTGCGTGTCTCGGACCACCTCGGCGCAGGCGCGGGCGGTGCCCAACGCAGATCGCCCACAGGCGGCGCGGCAAAGGGGATGCCCTGATAGGAGACGATGTCCGGATCATCCGTCACAATGCCCTGCACAGGGCCTTGCGGGGTGGCGAGCACCTCGGTCAGCGTGGGCGCAGACGCGCCGCAACTTGCCAGCAGCAATGCACCTGCGAGCGCGAGCGCCCTATTCATGAAACACGACACCTTCGGACAGCGCCACACGGTCGGTGCGGCAGGTGTTGGACGGGTGGTCGTCAGCGTAGCCAAAGCTCATACCGAACAGGATTCCGTGCTCGTCCGGGATATTCAGGAGCTTTTTGACGGGTGCTGGAAACTGCCCCAGCGCGCCCTGCATGCAGGACTGGATACCGTTTTCCTCTAGTAACAGCGATAGCGTCTGGGCGTAGATGCCCATGTCGACCGCGCCCATGATGCCGAGATATTTTTCCATGGTGAAGAACGCCCCATGCGGCGCGCCGAAGAACTGCCAGTTGCGGCCCATGGCCTGCATGCGCGCGGGCTTGTCCTCGCGCGCGATACCCATGGCCCCGTAGAGCGCCATGGCCGAGCCCCACTGCCGGTCCTTATGCGCGCCGGCATATTTTACGTTCCAGTCGAATTCGGGCGACGGTCCCTTCCCGCTCATCACCTCGGCCAGCATGGCATTGGAGACTTTGTCGCGCATTTCGCCGGAGACGACGTGAACCTGCCACGGTTGAGTGTTGCAATTGGACGCCGCCCGCAGGCTCTGGGTGAAGATGCGGTCGAGCAATTCCTGCGGCACGGGATCGGGTTTGAACCCCCGTGCGGAAAAGCGTGTGTCGAGGAGCTCGGGGAGTGTGTTTGTTTGCATGACAAGGGGCTTAGCGCGTCGCCCCGTGCCGCGCCAAGCCCTTCGCACCGCCCATCAGGGCGATGATGCGGTTATGTGATCGGTCCATGTCCCGATCCTAGGAGCCTCCGGCGATCTGTGCGAAGACGTCGCCCATGACCTCGCCGATCGCATTGGCATCGTCGCGCCCGATATCGCCCGCCATTGAGGAGGCCTTGGCGCAATTGTTGATCGCCAACAGGTGGTCAGTGTAGATCTTGTCCGTCTCCATCGTACCGGAATGAAAGCCGGCACGGATCGCGGCCTCGCCATCTTTCATCATCTGGTCGACCTTGGCTTTGTCCCAGCCAAAGCCCTTGGCCTGCTGATAGGTCTCGGGCATTTTGGCTTTGACGACACCGTTCAGATGGTCGGAATAGACGGTGAGCACTTTGACGGATTTGGTCTGTGTCTCGCCCGTGACGCGGCTGTCCGCCTTGATCGTCTTGGCCGCCATCTCCGCATAGACCGCGCAATTGCCGGGCTGGTAGCCGCGATTGGCGAAGGCCTCGCTCGGCAGGGAGGCGTTGGCGACGATCAGCGCGCCGAGAATATATTTGGTCTTCATGGGATGATCCCTTCCTTGTCCGTGATCGCGGTTTAGGAAAGAGCGCCTCGCCATGCTTGTGAAATTCGTCCCAGCCCCTTGATAATTCTGCCCCGGACTATGTCGCGAACCAGCGGGTCTGCGCGTCCATGAGGCCCGGATAGCGCGGCTGGTCGATCATCAAACGCTCGACAGTGCTCAGCCGCAGATGATCCCAGACCGGACCACCGCGCCAATCGACCGAGCCATCCGCGAGCCCATCGTTCAGCGCGCCCTCTCCCATGCGCAACGCTTTCAATCGGTCCCGCGCAGCAAAGGCGAAGTCCCGGCCCATCGAGGCTTCGCGCGCGAGCTGCCCCAGCAGGTTGGCGGCAATGCGCGATTGGAATCGCGCGCGGCCTTGCGAGTTCGCCGTGACTTCGCCTTCGTTCCACTCGGACAGCGCAGTGATCATCTCCGCAAGGCTCGTCGGCCCGCCGTCGGGTCGCGTAGCGGGCGCGACGATGTTCGGTAGCGGCACGCTCTCCACCGCCTCCAACTCTTCGAGCAGAAGCAGAAGATCGATTTCCACCTCGCTGATGCGGCGGCCGATGGCGGCGCGCTCCACGGTGCGCTCATGGCCGTCGCGCCAGGCGTTGAGCATGCTCATGCAGGCGCTGCCCCAGAACAGCGTGGTGAGCACGCGCCAGACATCGAACCGCGCGCGGTCGACGCTGTGACCGGACGCCGCTTCGTAGGCGTCGAGGAACGGCTCCAACGCGCCGATCCCGCCGACGGTTTTCTCCCGCCGCCCGAAGCGCCAACTCGGCGCGCAGATATAGGCGAGGTCCTGATGCGGATCGCCCAGATGGCAGAGCTCCCAATCGAGCACGGCGGTCAGCCCCGTGTGGTCGATGAGCAGGTTGCCCATGCGGAAATCGCCGTGGACCAGCACGGGCGGGTCGTAGCGTTCAGGACAGTTCTCCTCCAGCCAGGCAAAGGCCAGCTCATAGACCGGACGGCGCTGGCCGAGCGCGGCGTAAGGCTTGCGATATTCCGCGATCAGCGCGCGCGCGCCGAGATGCGGAAGATCCGGCAAGCTGTCCGTCGGAACCGCATGTATCGCCGCCATCTCGCGCGCGAGCCGCTCTGGCAGTGCATCGAGCACGGGGGCAAGACCGGAATCACGGAACAGCCGCGGCGGTAGCGCTTCGCCGGGCAGACGGTTCATCACATAGCCCGCGCCAATGGGCGCGTCGGGCGCGAAGACATGGACGACATCCGGCGCGCAGACGCCCGCGCACCGTGCCGCGTCTATCGTGGCGGCTTCGGTCGAGAGCGAGATAGCGCCGAGCCCGGACGCGTCCGTCGCACCCCCCGGTGCGCGGCGCAGGATAAGCGGACGATCTGCGGCCTGGAAGGCCCAGCTTTCCATCGATGCGCCTGCCGTCAGGCGGGTGAGCTCGGTAATCGGTGCGCCCAGTGCTGCTGTCAGCGCGGTGGCGAGCGCGTCTTTACTCTCCACGGAAGACGGGTTTGCGCTTCTGGATGAATGCGCCGATCCCTTCCATCGAGTCTTTCGAATTCGCCGCCATCATCTGATATTCGCTCTCCAGCCGCGCGGTCTGCTCCTGGCTCGACGTCGCCGCCTCGCGCATGATCTTCTTCAGATAGCGCAGGGCGAGCGGGGCCTTTTCCGCCATGGCGTGAGCGTAGGCGACCGCCTCCTCGCGCAGGCTCGCGGCCGGTACGACCTTGTTGACCATGCCCAGTTCCAGACAGGTCTGCGCATCGAGCCGCGTGCCCTCGGCCATGGCGGCGAAGGCGCGTTTGTATCCCATGTGGTGGAGGTAGAACCAGCTCGCCCCGCCGTCCGGAACCAGTCCGATGCCGATGAAGGGCGAGAAGATGGTCGCATCATCCGCCATGACCGCGAGATCGGAGCCAAGCGCGAGACCCAGCGCCACGCCGCCCGCAAAGCCGTTGATGGCGCTGATGTAGATCTTGTCCGACTTCGCCACGCCGTCGACCAGCGGTTTGTAGTCGCGAATGGAGTTGTCGAACAGACCGTCCTTGGGACTTCCGCCAAGCCCCTCTTTCAGGTCAGTCCCAGACGAGAACGCCCGGCCCGATCCGGTCAGCACGACGACGCGGATGTTGTCGTCCTTCTCCGCTTTCGCCTGGGCGTCCGCGAGCCCGGCCCGGAGCGCCTTGTTCATGGCGTTCATCGCTTCGGGGCGGTTCAGCGTGATGACGGCGACGTGGCCATCGATTTCATAAGCAACTTCGGACATGATCTACTCCGTCAGGACTTTGGATGAGATGAGCTGGGCGACGCGGTCCGCATCATAGCCAAGCAGGGCGGTGATGGCCTCCCGGCCCGCATTGATGCGCGGTATACCGGCGAGCTCGGGCTTTTCCGCATGGCCGAAGACCGGCGCGGGCCGTGGATGGGTGAATGGGCCGACCGGGGTCAGGCCGTGGCGCGCGGCGACCTGCGGATGCTGCGCGGCCTCGACATAGTCGAGCACGGGCGAGGTGCAGGCATCTGTCCCGTCGAACAGCGCGGCCCAGTAATCGCGTGTCTGCGTCTTGAACAGGGCTTCGAGCGTGGCGTGCTGCGTCTCGCGTAGGCTCTTGTCGTGCTGGCCGCCAAAGCCCTCGACCTCCAGCAAGCGGATGAATTCGGCGAAAAATTGCGGTTCGATGCAGCCGACCGCCATGAACTTGCCGTCCGACGTCTCGTAGCAGCGATAGTAGGGCATGGCGCCGTCGAGAAGGTTGCTCTCCCGCTCCGGCGTCCATTGTCCCATGGCGGCGAGGCTGTGAAACATGCTCATCATGGAGTTGACGCCGTCCACCATGGCCGCGTCGACGACCGCCCCCTGCCCGGTGCGCTCGGCCTGGAGTAGCGCGGCGAGCAGTCCGGTGACGAGGAACATCGAGCCACCGCCGTAATCGCCCACGAAGTTGAGCGGCGGCATGGGCGGTTTGCCCTTGCGTCCCATGGCGTGCAGCGCGCCTGTGATGGAGATGTAGTTGATATCGTGGCCGGCCGTCTTGGCCCAGGGGCCCGTCTGCCCCCAGCCCGTCATGCGGCCATAGACCAGCTTTGGATTGACGGCCATGGAATCCTCCGGGCCAATGCCGAGCCGCTCGACCACGCCGGGTCGCAGGCCTTCGATCAGCGCATCGCTTTCCGCGACCAGATCGAGCAGCAGCTGCGCGCCCTCCGGCTGGCGCAGATCCACAGACACGCTCGTCTTGCCGCGGTCGTGGATGGTTGCGAATGCGGGGCCGGGCCGGTTCACCAGCACGACGTCCGCGCCCATGTCGGCCAGCAGCATGCCGGCATAGGGACAGGGCCCGATGCCGGCGAGTTCGATGATGCGGTAGCCTGAAAGCGGTTTAGGTGAGCTCATGTTCCGCCGGATATGAGCGCCGCGCGGCCCCGGCAAGCGTGGCGGCGCGGCTTTTCATTTATGATGCCTCTAGGGCGCCACGCTTTTTTCCTCATAGTCGGCCAGCAGCTGATCCTGCTTGGCGCGGGCGCTCTGGGCGTCGATCCACGGTATCGTCGCCATTGCCATGGGCGCGACGTCACTGCTGCTGCCCATCGAGGAGTTGGAGCTGCAAATGGACGTGATCATCGACCCCGTCGCGGCAGAATTGATGGTCTAGGCCATCAGCCGTTCGGCCCGGTCGAACAGCAATAGCGTCGCTGCGTGGAGACGCTCGCCCACCGGCATCGGAGCCTTGCCCGCCAGCGCTCGCACATAGGTGCCTTCGAGCAATATGCCGAGCTTGAAACATGCCAGCGTGCCAAACCAAGCCGCACTATTCGTTGAGCGGGTCGTTCGTTCGCCATAGCGCGCGATGAGCTCAGACGTCGTCGGAAAGCCAGACCACGGCGTCACGCCCAATCCGACCGTGTCCACACCCTCTTCCGGCCATGTCGCCATGACCCAGCCGAGATCAAGGCGCGGGTCACCCATGGTGGCCAGCTCCCAATCGATCAGCGCGGCGATGTCGCCAGAGCCGTGGGAGAACATGGTGTTCGCCAGATGGCAGTCACCATGGATCAGGCCGGGGCGGTAGTCCGTCGGGCGGTTGCGCTCCAGCCAGTCGGCAACGCGCGAGACTCCGACATCGAGACCGGACCACTGCTGCACCTTCGCATAGCTCTCCAGCTGCGCCGTCCAGCGCCCGACTTGGCGTTCGAGAAATCCGTCCGGACGGCCGAAGTCCGGCAGATCCGGTTGCACTTCCGCGAGCGCGGCCAGCGCGTCGATATAGCTCTCGCCCATACGCCGCTGTGTGGCCGCATCGTGATGCGTCGACGGCAGGCCTTCTGCCGGATTGAAGCCGTCGATCGGCTCGATCAGCAGGAAGCTATAGCCCGTGAGCGTCTCGTCCGGCTCGCTCGCGATCAGCGCAGGATGCGGCACATCGCTCCCGGCCAGCGCGCCGAGAACACGGGCTTCGCGGCGCAGAACGGACGAGCTCTCGGGACGCGGCGAGGGCGGCGGGCGGCGAAAGATGAACTCGCGCCCGTCCAGAGTGATGCGCAGCAATATGTTCTGCGTCCCGCCTGTGAGCGAGCGGGCCGAGGTGATCCGCCCGTCTCCTAGACCTGTCGCATTCATCCAGTCCGCGATAGCGTCCAGGTCAACATGGTCTTTCCATTTCTCCGGCGCGCTCATAAGCCCACGCCATGAACGACACTGACTTCTCCGGCAAGCGTATCCTCATCGTGGGCGGGAGCTCCGGCATCGGCAACGGCATGGCGCAAGAACTTCGCGCGAGAGGCGCGGACGTCACCGTCTGGGGCACGCGGCCGAGCGCAGCCGACTATGCGGGCACCGAAGGTTCGGATCTTACGGGCCTCACCTATGCTCAGGTCGATGTGTCCGACCGCGCGGCGATCGACGCTCAGTCCGTGCCGGATAAGCTGGACGTGCTGATCTGCTGCCAGGGCATCGTGCGCTACGGCCGAGAGGAGTTCGACCGCCCCGGCTGGGACGTGGTCATGGACGTCAACATCACCTCCGTCATGGATTGCGCGCGGCATTACCATCCGGCGCTGGCCGCGGCGAAGGGCGCGCTGATCATCGTGAGCTCGGTCGCGGGCTTCAGCTCCGCCATGGGCAATCCGGCCTATGCGGCGAGCAAGGCGGCGGCCGTCAGCCTGACGAAAAGCCTGGGCGAGGCCTGGGCGCGCGACGGCATTCGCGTCAATGGCATCGCGCCCGGTCTGGTCGCGACCAAGCTGACCGAAGTCACCACATCGAACGACGCCCGCATGCAGGCGTCGCTGCGTGCCATTCCGTTGCGCCGCACGGGCGAGCCGTCCGAAATGGCGGGCGCAGCAATCTTTCTCGCCAGCCCGCTGTCGAGCTATATGGTCGGCCAGACGCTGGTGGTCGACGGCGGCATGACGCTGTCTTGAGGATTACGTCGTGAGCATTGCCGCCAATAAAGCGACTGCGCGCAGCCGCGCCAAGACAGTGCGCGACGCGCTGTCGCCCTCCCCGCGCGACTTCATCCGCCGCTGGCCCGGCATGCCCGGCTCGGCGATCGTCGGCGGCTATTGGCCGATGGGCTCCGAGGTCGACATCCGCCCGCTGCTGGAACGCATTGCTGGGTCGAACACCGTCGTGCTGCCCGTGACCTACCGCGAGCGGCGCGTGCTCGATTGGCGGCAGTGGACGCCGGGCTGTGCGATGGAAGCCGGACCGATGAGAACCCAGCATCCGGTCGGCGGCGTGGCCGACGGATCAATGCCCAAGTTGCCGGATGTCGTGCTCGTCCCGCTGCTGGCGTTCACGAAGCGCGGCGACAGGCTGGGTTATGGCGGCGGGTATTACGACGCAACGCTGGCCGGGCTTCGCGCGGACAATCCAGACCTGATGGCGCTCGGCATCGCGCATAGCGCACAGGCGGTCAAAGTGCTGCCGGTGGAGCCGCATGACCAAAAGCTTGACGCCGTGCTGACGGAGAACGGGATCATCCGGTTCGACTAATCGCCGTCCCGCACCGCGCGCAGCGCCGTATTGAGCGGCATCTTTGCGGAGCCGGGTTTGAGCGGTTTCTGCTGGCTCTCATGCGGCGCCCATCCGGTCATCCAGACGATCTCCCAGCTGATCGGCATGGGCTCGCCGGGCGCGGGGCGCAAGCGCTCCTCAAGCGCGCGCCAGGCGGCACGGGGCAGCGCCTTGCGGGCACGACTCGCCAGCGCATTGCCAAGCCCCACATCGCGCAGATCAGATAGCAGCGTCGAGAGGCTGCGGTAGCGCACGGTAAAGCGGTCCGAATCTGAGACCGGAATCGCGAGCCCCGCATGACCGAGCAGCTGTGCGGCGGCGCGGACTTCAATCATGGGATGGACGCGCGGAGACGGGCTGCCGAGGCGTTCCGTATCGACCGCGTAGAGCGCCCCGCGCAGTTCCGTCAGTGACACCCCGCCAATGACGGCGCCGATGAACAGCCCGTCGGGTTTCAGCATGGCGCGAATGCCGCGCATCAGCCCGCCGACATCGTCGACGGATTGGATATGCAGCAGGCTGATGACGAGGTCGTAATCGTCCCCGGACGGCATCTCCAGGTGATCGAACCGTTCGGGGCGTTCGGATGGCGGCAGGTTTGTGTTGATCGCAGCGCGCCAATCCAGCGGCCCCACCAGGGCGACCCGCGCGAAGATCCGGTTCACATCCTGCATCCGGTCTGCCAGATCTTCGACGCAGCGCGCAATCAGGAAGGGCGGCTCGCTGCCAAGGCGCGCTTTCGCCCGCGCCTGAAACCGCGCCAGCGCATCTTCGTCGAATAACCGTGTCGGTTGCGTCTGCACCATGGCCGCGCGATAGTCGGGCGGTGGAAGCGATGCAATCATTGCAGGCAAATATGAGGTCCGCCGCGCGCAATGCGGCCAGATGGGCGGTGGATACGATCCTGCCGCCGACCGACGACAGCGCGCTGTTCGATCAGCTCACTTTTCTCGACGATCCGTGCTGCGCGTCTTGTGGCTATCCTTTCGAGAGCGAGCTGCGCGGCTTGGCGGCGTTCGATCTCACCTGCGGGGCTTGCACGGCGCGCAGGCCCGCCTACGCCACGGCGCGCGCAGCCTTTCAATATGACGAGGCCTCCCGCCCCATGATCCTGTCGTTCAAGCACGGCGGCCACACCGACCGGCTGTCGAGCTTTGCGGCGCAAATGCACCGTGCGGGCCGCAATGCGCTGGAGCATGCCGATGTGCTGGTCCCGGTCCCGTTGCACCGCACGCGGCTGATCAAGCGACGCTTCAATCAGTCGGCCTTGCTGGCCCGGTCCCTGTCCAAGCGCACCGACGTGCCCATGTCCTCGCGCGCGCTCATCCGCACCAAGCGCACGCCCAGCCAGGGCGGGCTGTCGGGCGCGGGGCGTCGGCGCAATGTGTCCGGCGCCTTCACCGTGGAGCGTTCCGAGGAGATCGACGGCGCGCGCGTCGTGCTGATCGACGACGTCATGACGACGGGCGCGACGCTGGAAGCTTGCACACGTGCATTGAAACGCGCAGGTGCGCTGCGCGTTGACTGCATATGCCTGGCGCGGGTGGTAAAACCCGTGACCCCACCCTGACACCTTAAGGAGCCCCCATGTCACCCAAGAATTCCGGCCCAAAAGTCGAAATGTATTCCAAAATGTTCTGCCCCTTCTGCATCCGCGCAACCGCGCTGCTGAAGAGCAAGGGCGTCAAGATTATCGACATTCCTGCTGCCAATGACAAAGCCAAGCGCGCCGAGATGAACGAGCGTTCGGGCGGCCGGAACACCTTCCCGCAGATCTTCATCGACGGCGTGCATGTCGGCGGGTCGGACGATCTTGCCGCGTTGGAACGCGCGGGCAAGCTGGACGCGATGCTGAAGGCATAAATCCTTGCGCTGCGCCCTACTGCAGCTCTGCTCCGGCATTCATCCGGACGCCAATGCGTACACCGTGGCGCATATGATGTCGGGGCTGGACGTCGATTTCGTGCTGACGCCGGAGATGACGCCGCTGCTGCAGAAAGACCCGCAGGCTCTCCGGGCCGCGGTCGGCGAGGAAACGGAGGTCGTCGCGCCTTACGAAGACCTCGCCCGCAAACACGGAGTGCATCTGCTGCTCGGCTCGGCGGCGGTGCTGACGCCGGACGGCATTGCCAATCGCTCGGTCCTGATCGACCCGAGTGGTTCGATCACCGCGCGCTATGACAAGATCAATCTGTTCGAAGCGAGCCTGCCGAATGGCGAAGTCTACCGCGAGGCCGATAGCTATGTGGCCGGGCGCGCGCCCGTGACCGCGCCGGTCGGCGCGTTCTCCGTCGGGCTGTCGATCTGCTACGATCTGCGCTTTCCCGCGCTCTATTCCGGATATGCGGCAGGCGGCGCGCACATCCTCACCGCGCCCGCCGCCTTTACCCGCTCCACGGGCCGTGACCATTGGGAGACGCTGGTCCGCGCCCGCGCAATCGAAGCCGGAGCCTGGATGCTCGCCCCGGCTCAGGGCGGATTGCACGAAGACGGCCGCGGCACATGGGGCCGGACAATGGCCGTGTCACCCTGGGGCGAGATCAGCGTGCTGGACCATGATGCGCCGGGCGTGCTGGAGGTGGAGGTGAGCCTGGATGCGGTCGAGAAAGCCCGCGAGCGCATCCCGGCGTGGCGGCAGCGATAAGCCCTCAATCCACCACGCAGCTCTTCACATTACAAAACGCGAGCAGCCCTTCGCGCGCCAGTTCCCGGCCGTAGCCGCTCCGCTTGATCCCGCCGAAGGGAAGCTTCGGATCGCTCGCCGTCATGGCGTTGACGAATGTCGACCCGGCTTCGATGTCCGTGAACGCGCGCTCCATTTCCGCGGCGTCCTGGGTGAAGATCGCAGAGCCCAGACCGAAAGGTGAGTCATTGGCGAGCGCAATCGCGGCGTCGAGCGTCTCGACCTTGAACAACATGGCAACGGGCCCGAACATCTCTTCCGAATAAACCGCCATGTCCTTTGTCACGCCTGCGATGATGCCGGGCTGGAACCACGAGCCGTCGCGCTCGATCGCCTGCGCGCCAGTGAGGCGAATGGCTCCGGCTTGCAGCGCTGTCTCGACCTGCTCGGACAAGGCGGTGACGGCGTCTGCATCCACAAGCGGGCCGATGTCTGTGCCTTCGCTCATCGGGTCGCCCACCGTCAGCCCCTCGAAGGCATCCACCATGCGGTCCCGGACCTCGTCATAGATATCGGCGTGGACAATGAAACGCTTGGCGGCGATGCAGCTCTGGCCATTGTTCTGCGTGCGAGCTTTCACGCCGACGTCGATGGCTTTGTCGAGGTCAGCGCTCGGCATGATGATGAAGGCATCCGAGCCGCCGAGTTCCAGCACGGTCGGCTTGATCTCCTGGCCCGCCACGCTCGCCACCGCTGCGCCCGCCGGTTCGGATCCCGTCAGCGTCGCGGCGCGCACGCGGGGGTCGCGCAGCACGGCTTCCACGCGCGCACCGCCGATCAGCAGCGTCTGGAAGCAGCCGTCCGGAAAGCCCGCGCGGGTGAAGAGCTCGCTCAGCGCCAGCGCACATTGCGGGACGTTGGACGCGTGTTTCAGCAGCCCCGTATTGCCCGCCATCAATGCGGGCGCGGCGAAGCGGATGACCTGCCAGAAGGGGAAGTTCCACGGCATGATTGCGAGCACGGGCCCGAGCGGCAGCACGCGGCGGAAGGCGCGCGCGCGTGACGTCTTTACGACCTCATCCGCCATGATCGATTTTGCGTGTTCGGCATAATAGTCGCAGGCGGTCGCGCATTTCTTGGCTTCCGCGATCGCCTGCGCCAGCGGCTTGCCCATCTCCAGGCTCATCATGCGGCCGAAGCGATCAGACTCCGCGACGAGTATCTCGCCCGCCTTGCGCATCCACCCGGCGCGCTGTTCAAAGGTCGTGTTCTTGAGCGCTTCAAACGCCACGACAGACTTCGCAATGGCGAGATCGACTTCGGCCTCCGTCTGCGGCTCAAACGTCTTGATGACCTCGCCAGTAGCGGGGTTGGTGGTGGCGATCATGCGACGACCTCTATGGTGATGTGGGCCATGTCGCCGGTATCCAACCCTTCGGCGGTGCGGACAGCCTTCTTGATCGGCAGGATATATCCGCCGCGTTTCTTGCTTGGGAATACGGATGTCTTCCAGCTTGAGTTCCCAATTCGCACGCCGACGCGCACGGAGCCGAAGCCGCCTTTTCTGGGCGCGAAGATCTTCACGGCGTCAGATTCCTCCGGCGGGACGGTCACGAATGTCCACGCGCCCTTCTCCGTTTGCCAGAGCCACAGGGGTGCGGAGAATTCGATCGGCACCATCAGATGATCGCGGCTTTCAAATCCGCATCCGGCCCAGCCAACGCGGCCTTGTCCATCGTGCGGCCCTTGGACAGCGCCATGCGGGCTGTCATGAAGTCGCGCGGAGCGTTGACGGCGTCAACGGCCAGCAGGCGGTCGCCCGCGAAGTAATAGGCGGCGCCAGAGCGGGTGTTCGCGAGGTCTCCCCTGAGCACGACATCGTCATAGCCATCCGAGAGACCCGCGATCTGCAGCTTCAGATCATATTGATCCGACCAGAACCACGGCAGGGCGGAGAAAGGCTTGGGCTTACCGACGATGTGCGTCGCGACGGTCTTGGCCTGTTCCGTCGCATTGGGCACAGACTCCACCCGCAGCGCGCGGTCGTAGAGCGGGTTGTGGTGGTGAGCGACATCGCCCAGCGCGTAGATGTCGGGGTCAGACGTCTGGCAGAAAGCGTTGACTTCGATCCCGTCGCCCACGTCCAGCCCGGCGAATTCGGCCAGCTCCGCATTGGGAATCACGCCGATGCCGATGACGACCATATGGGCGTCGAGCTGGCGACCGCAGGAGGTTGAGACAGTCAATCCATCATCGGACTGGGCGATCTCGGATGCCATGCAGCTTTCGATGATCTCCACGCCTTCCTCGGTGTGAACGCGGCGGTAGAAGCCGCTCATGGCTTCAGATGTGACACGCGCGAGGATGCGCGGCTGGGCTTCGAGCAGGGTCACCTCCATGCCTTGCGCGCGCAAGCTCGCCGCCGTTTCCAACCCGATATAGCCGCCGCCGATGATGACGGCGCGCTGGCCCGCTTTAACACGGTCGCGAATGGCTTCGACGTCAGCGGCGTCGCGCAGGTAGAAGACGTGGTCGAGATCGGCCCCCGGGACCGGCAGGCGGCGCACGCGCGCGCCTGTGGCGAGGATGAGCGTGTCATAGGAGACCGTATCGCCCGATTGCAGCAGGACGGACTTGTGCTCGCGGTCAATAGACCCCGCCCGCTCGCCCAGTCGGAGCGTGATATCGCTCTGCGCGTAGCTATCCGCGGGCCGCAGCAGGATCTCGTCGCGCGATTTCGCACCTTTCAGATAGTCCTTGGACAGCGGTGGTCGGTGATAGGGCGCGACCTCCTCGTCGCCCAGCAGGGTGATGGCGCCCGTGTGACCCATCTGGCGCAGGCTCACCGCCGCTTGCGCGCCCGCATGAGAGGCGCCGATTATGAGCACATGCGCTTGTGATTGTCCGGGCATGGATGTGATGTAACGCGAGCGCGCCTCTGATGCGACCGTTTTGACGTTGCCCGCGCTTATCGGCTTTGGCAGTCAACCTGAAAATATTCGGGAGAGTGATCATGGGTAAATCCCACGGAAAACAGTGGCAGGCGGTACACGATGAACTGGGCTATAAAATGCCGGACTATGACGGGCGCAGCCTCGCCCAGCATCTCGAAGAACATGCGCGCAACAACCCCGAAGCGCCCGCCCTGCGCTATTTCAACCGCGTCATCA
The DNA here is from genome assembly GCA_937923575.1 of uncultured Algimonas sp. GTDB lineage: Bacteria > Pseudomonadota > Alphaproteobacteria > Caulobacterales > Maricaulaceae > Litorimonas. The sequence continues at coordinate 20,410 of CALDUL010000037.1, read as the reverse complement.
GCTACGCAGAGCTCGATCGGCTGGCCTCACGCTTCGCCAATGCGCTGACTGGCGCGGGGTTGGGTCGGTCCGACACGGTCGGCTTTCACCTCCCCAACGTCCCGCAATATGTGATCGGCGTCATCGCCGTGTCCAAGATGGGCGCGCGCGGTTCCGGCGTGTCACCCCTGCTCGCCCCGCCCGAACTGGTCCACCAGATCACGGACGCGAAGATCACCGCATTGGTGAGCCTGTCCGACTTTGCGCCCGCCTTGGGAGCGATGCCGAGCGTGCCGGCGGGTCTAAGCCATGTGATCAGCGTCGGCGCGGGCGACTTTCTCGGCGCGCCGGATGTGTCTCCGGTCGACCTGCCGGGCGTGGAGGGCCACACGTGGCAGGGGCTGATGGCGAACGCGTCGGATGAGTTTGCCGCCGTCGCAGTCGACGCGCACGACACCTTCATGATCCAATATACAGGCGGCACGACGGGCAAGCCCAAGGGCGCGGAGCTGTCGCACAAGACCATCGTGTTCAACCCGATCATGGTCTCGGCGATGGACCCGGAAACCATTCCCTATGCCGAAGCCTACGCGTCGGCCTTCCCATTCTTCCACGTGGCAGGGCTGAGCCTGCTGATCGGCGCGCTGGTCTTTGGCGCGCAGATGACGCTGCTGCCCAATCCACGCGACATCGACCACTTCGTGGACCAGCTGATCGCCGTGCCGCCGACGCGGCTGGGCGCGGTCCCGGCGCTCTACGACATGCTGGTCGCGCATCCGAAATTCAAGGATGTGGACTTCAGCAAGCTCGTCACCGCCAAATCCGGCGCGGCGCCGCTGACGCGCACGACCTATGACAATCTCGAAGCCGTTATCGGGCCGAACAAGATCAGCGATGTCTTCGGCATGACCGAAACCGGGCCGTGCTACATCGTGCATCCCATCTCCCGCTACAAGCTCGGCTCCGTCGGCGTGCCCATGGTGGGCGTCGATGTGAAGATCATGGATCTGGAGACGGGCACGACCGAAATGCCGCTGGGCGAGCCGGGCGAGATCGTCACGGCGGGTCCGCAGCTGATGAGCGGCTATCTCGGCCTGCCCGAAGAGAGCGCGCGTGCGCTGCGAGAAATAGACGGCACGCGATACATGTATTCCGGCGACGTCGGCTACATGGACCAAGACGGCTACATCTTCCTGTGCGACCGCGCCAAGGACATGCTCGTGGTCGGCGGGTTCAAGGTCTTCTCCGTCGAGGTCGAGGACAAGATGAAGTCACACCCCGACGTGGCAGAATGCGCCGTGGTCGGCACGCCTGACGAGAAACGTCCCGGCAACGACATCGTGCATCTGTTCGTGCAGAAATCGCCCGAGAGCGAAGGCGATGACGGTCAGGTCACCAAGCGCCTGCTCGACTGGATGCGCGCCAATATGGCGCCGTATAAATTGCCAAAGCAGGTGCACTTCGTCGAAGAAATCCCGCTGACCCCGGTGGGGAAGATCGACAAGAAGAGGATGCGGGCAGGACTAACCCAAGCCGACGGCTAGGCGCTCCCCTAGACACAACGAATAAACCCGCTCCGGAGCGAAGCGAAGGGGCTGAAGTGGTTTATTCGTTAGCGTCCGAGGCACGAGGACCACGGCGCGACGCGGCGATCCCGCCCTATGGGGCGGGACGACCGCGGAAGCGTTCGAACTCCGATCTTTCGGCTCTTCCCTCTCTTAAAACCGTCGCCCCTCTCCCTCTAGCGAGAAGGGCGGTTGTCTCTAGGCTAGGCAAGAGGTGGATAATAGGAGCTCGACCGCCGCGCGGCCGTCCGGGCGGGTGCGCCGGGGTTCCAGCTGAGCTGGATGGTCCTTCGGACGCTAACAGAAACACCACTGCAGCCCCTCCGCTGCGCTTCGGAGCGGGTGTGTCTGTTGTGGGCGCCGGGAACTCTAAATCTCGAAGTCCTCTTCTCTGTAGCCCGGATCCGGATACGCCAGCCCCATCGACTCCAGCGTCTCTCGTACCAGCCCCGCGATGATCGCCCCGCGCGTTTTCTTGTCGTCACTCGGGATGACATACCACGGCGCGTGCTCCGTGCTCGTGCGCTGGACCATCGTCTCATAGGCGTCCATGAATTCCGGCCAGAGCGCGCGGTCGTCCAGATCGCCGGGATTGAACTTCCAGCGTTTGCCCGGAACGATGAGCCGATCGCGCAGCCGCTCGGCCTGCACTTCCGGACTGATGTGAAGCATGAATTTAAGCACGGTCGTCCCCGTCTCCACCAGCAGCCGCTCGAAATTGTTGATCTGCGCGTAGCGCTGCTCGATGGTCTGCGCGTCCACGAACTCACGCACTTTGACCACGAGGACGTCTTCATAGTGTGAGCGGTTGAACAGCACGATCTGGCCCTTGCCCGGTACCTCGCGGTGGACACGCCAGAGGTAGTCATGCGCGAGCTCGTGCTTGGTCGGCGATTTGAATGCGGCCACGCGGACGTTGAGCGGCGGGGTGAATTGGAAGATCGACTTGGTCGTGCCGTCCTTGCCGGATGTGTCCATCCCCTGGAGCACTATCAGCAGCTTGCGATCCGCTTCGCCGTAAAGTTTGTGCGCGAGGTCGGAGATCGCTTCCGCATGCTCTGCCGCCTGTTTCTTCGCGGCCTTTTTGCTGTCGAAGAGATCGACCGCGGTCAGTTGGTCTGCGAGCACGAAGGGCTGGCCCGGATCGATGCGGTAGGGGGAAGCGGGAAGAACGGTCATCGGGGCTCCTTGGCGTATTGGCGTGTCCGCGCTAGCACGCTCCCATGCGCCACGTCATTCCCACTCTCGCTTTTGCTGTCTTGCTCGGAGGCTGCGGTGCGCCGACTGCGGAGATCGTTCCCGCGGCGGCATTCGAGACCAACTACACCGTTATCCCGGAGGAGAGCCACATCCGCTTCTCAAGCGAGCAGGAGGGTGAGCCCTTCACGGGAGAGTTCACCGAGTTCGACGCGCGCATCTTCTACGACGGTGACGAGATCGATGTGCAGGTCCTGATCCCGTTGACCAGTGTCCGCGCGGGTTCGACCGACCGCAATTCGACCCTGCCCGGTCCGGCTTGGTTCGATGTGAAGGCGTTTCCGGTCGCGGAATTCCGCGCGACCGAACTCAGCCCGACGCCGACCCGGGACGGCAAACTCATCGCGCTGGGCACGCTGACCATGAAAGGCATCAGCGCCGATGTGAGCTTGCCCTTCCGCCTGACCGAAGAGAACGGGCGCACGGTGATGGAGGGTCAGACCTCCATCATGCGCACCGACTGGAACGTCGGCGCCGCGCCCTGGGATACTGACGAATATGTGCGTAGGCAGGTCGATCTGGATGTGCGGATTGTCGCGACGACGGACTAACCGGACAGCCGCTCGCGCTTCTCTTCGAGCTCCAGCCACTCCATCTCTGCCGCGTCGAGCGCCTCGGTCGCCTCGCCCAGCTCTGCGCTCGCAGCCGCGAACCGCGCCGCGTCGCGGGCGTATAGCTCCGGGTCGGCCATCTCCGCATTCAGCGCCGCGATCTTGCCCTGCAGGGCTTCCATCACGCCGGGCAGCTCGCCCAGACGGTAGGTTTCCTTGTAGCTCATCTTTTCCGCGCGCTGGCCGCGCTCGCCGCCACCACCGGATTTTTTCGCCGCCTTTTCTGCCGCCTTACGCGCTCGCACGCCCTCGCCGCGTTGCGCGACCATGTCGGCATAGCCGCCGGGATAGAGCTGCCACTGGCCCGGCCCCTCATAGGCCAGCGTGCGCGCCGCCAGCCGGTCGATGAAGTCGCGGTCGTGCGACACCAGGATCACCGTCCCCGGATAATCCGCAACCATGTCCTGCAGCAGGTCGAGCGTTTCCAGATCGAGATCATTGGTCGGCTCGTCGAGGATCAGCAGATTGCTCGGAAGCCTGAGCCCCCGCGCCAGCTGCACTCGCGCCCGCTCGCCACCCGATAGCGCGCGCAGCGGCGTTGTCGCCTGTTCGGGCCGGAACAGGAAATCCTTCATATAGCGCATGACGTGAACGGGATTGCCGTTGACGCTCACCGTCTCATTGCCGTCACCCATCGCGTCCTGGAGGCTCATCTCCGGGTCGAGCGTTTCGCGCGCCTGATCGATGAAGAGCGGCTCGAGATTCTCGCCGAGCTTGATGGTGCCGGAGTCCGGTTGCAGCCCGCCCGTGAGCAGCTTGAGCAGCGTCGTCTTGCCGGATCCGTTCGGGCCGATGACCGCCAGCCGTTCGCCGCGCATCATGCGTAAGGAGAGCCCGTCGATAATGGTGCGCTCGCCATAGGCAAAGCGGACGTCGTCCACCTCGACGACTTTCTTCGCGGAACGCTCCGCCTCGCCCACGGTGATCGACACGCCGCCCTGCGGGCCGGTCGCGGATTTATACTGCTGCTTCAGCTCACCCAGCGCCTTCAGCCGGCGCATGTTGCGCTTGCGGCGACCGCTCACCCCGTGGGTGACCCAGTGCTCCTCGCGGTGGATCTGGCGGCCGAGCTTGTGATGGTCGAGGGCTTCCTGCTCCAGCATTTCATCGCGCCAGTCCTCGAAATGCGCAAAGCCCTTGCCGAGCTCCCGCGTCGTGCCTCGCTCCAGCCAGACGACGCGGTCCGATAGATTTTCGAGAAATCGCCGGTCGTGGCTGATCAGGATGAGCGCCGCGCGGGACCGCGACAGCTCGCCTTCGAGCCATTCGATGGCGGGCAGGTCGAGATGGTTCGTCGGCTCGTCGAGCAGCAGAACATCCGGGTCCGGCGCGAGTACGCGCACCAGGGCTGCGCGGCGGCGCTCCCCGCCCGACATCAGCGCCGGGTCTTCCAAGCCAGTCAGCCCCAGAGCATCCAGCAGATAGGGCACGCGCCCGCCCGTATCCAAGCTGGTCAGCCCGTCTTCGATATAGTCGCGAGACGTCGCAAAGCGGGTCAGGTCCGGATCCTGTTCGAGGTAGCGCGCATCGGCGCGGGGGCGGCGCACAATTTCGCCGCCGTCCGGTTCGACCAGCCCGGCGGCGATCTTCATCAGCGTGGATTTGCCCGAGCCATTGCGCCCAACCAGGCAGACGCGGTCCCGCGCAAAGACGGACAGGTTCGCATCGGTCAGCAGCGGCGTGCCGCCAAAAGTCAGGTGTATGCCGGACAGCGATATGAGGGGCGGTTCAGCCATGCGCGCGCTCATAGGGAAGTGGGACGCGGGCGCAAGCGCGGTAGGCGTCATTGTCGGTTGGCCCATTGTCCGTGCACAGGACTGGACAGACCGGACTGCGAAGTCGCATGACGGGGCATGCGTTCGCTCCTGCTTATTCTGGCATCCCTGATCCTGTTTGGCACCGCATTGATGAGCGGGCCCGCCGCGGCGCAGACCGATACGCCAACACCCACCGCGAGCGGCCCATCGGCACCCGCCTTTACCATCGACGATCTGAACCGGGAGATCAGCGAACTCGGCCCGCCCGAGACGCGCACAAATACCGATGGGCAGACAGTGCGGCTCACCCCGGCGGAGTCTGTCGTGGAACAGCGGCGCGCCTTTTTGACGACGGCGTCCGAGCAGCTGCAATCCGCCGCGCGACAGTCCGAACGGCTCATGCGCTGGCGCAACGACCTGGAGATGGGACCGCGCGTTCTGGATGATCTGCGCAAACAGATCATCGCTCAGCAGACTGACATGGACAGCCGCGCGCGCATGGACGCCGACGCAGCTGTGGTCGGCGAGGAAGCCATGTTCCAGACCGAGCAGATCCTGCTCTCCAAGGAATCCGAGCTACGCGCGCTGCAAGCCGAGATCGACGGCTACCGCACCCAACTGGCCGAAATCAGCGCGCGCCAGACAGCCGCCCCGGCAGAGCTGTCCGCGGCGCGCTCCGCATTGAGCGAGATCACGCCCGCCTTGGCCGAGTTGGGCGAAGGGGAGACGGACGCGCTGGGCGAGGCGCGCCGAAAATCTCTGCGGGCGCGCGACTATGCCCGTCGCAGCCAGATCGCCTCGCTGGAGGCCGAGCTCGCGGCGCTCCCGACCCGCGTAGAGATCGTCAACGCACGCCGGTCATTGGCCGAGCTACGCGCCGAAGTGCTGGGCGACGATGTGCGCACGCTCCAGGATCTGACCGGGCAGCGCAAGGTGGTGGAGGCCAATCGGCAGGCGGGCGAAGTCAGCGCGCTGGCCGAAGAGCTCGCGCCGAGCCATCCGCTGTCCGCCGAAATCGCGCAGGACAATCTGCGGCTCGCCGAAATGCTGACCAGCATGGCGGCGGACGAACCGCTGTCCTCGCGCCGCCAGGCGTCCATCCGCGGACGCACGGCCAATGTGCGCAACGACCTGACCGCCGCGCGCTCTCTGGTGGATCTGGAGACCATCGACCGGGAAGCGGGCGCGACGCTGCGCCGGCTCGGCAATCAGATCGAACCGGGCGCGCAGCTGCGCTCGGACTTGCGCGATATTCGTCAGACCAAGGCCAAACTCACGCGCGAACAAGTTCTCGCGCAGGAGCAATTGCGCGACATGGCGGTGGGGCGCGTCGATGTGGACGGGCTGTTCGCGCGCGCGCGCGCGTCCGAGCCGACCCTGCCCGAGCTGGACGATCCGGCCCGCGCCGCCATTGCGCAGCTGGCCGAGCAGCGCCGCGTGCTGTTGCGACAAGTCGTGAGCACGGCCTCGTCACGCATTGCCGATCTGGGTGAGTTAGAAGAGGCCCAGATCGCATTAGGCGATGCGTCCGAAGAACTGCGCGCCCTATTGGACGAAAATCTGCTCTGGGTGCCGAGCGTGCCCGCCATCAGCTTCGACTGGCCGCGGCGCGTAGCACTCGGTGCCGCCGAGCTGTTCTCGCCCCAGCACATGCAGCTGGCCGGCGGGGTGCTGGCGACCCAGGCCGCGCGCTATTGGTTGCTGGTGCTGTTGTTTGGCGGCGCGACCGCCTTGCTATGGCGGCTGCGGCCCGTGCTCTGGGCGGATATCGTCGACCGCTCCGCCATGGTCGGCAAGGTGCGCGAGGACAGCCTTTGGCACACGCCGGCCGTCGTCGGTGCGAGCCTGCTTATGTCGTTGCCGCTGCCGATCGGCTTTGCCCTGCTGGCGGTGCTGTTCGCGCGCTCGCCCAATCCCGACTTGCTGATCGGCGGGTTGGCGGATGGCTTTGCTTTCCTGTCGGTCTTCACCGTCATCTTTCTGAGCTGGCGCATCTGGGACCGTGATAGATCGCTCTTCGGGGCGCATTTCAAATTGCCCAAACCCCTTCGCATGGAAGTCCAGCGGAACCTGCGCTGGTTCGTGCCTGTCGTCGGCACACTGTCGTTTCTGCTCGCAGTCACGTCGGACATGCGCGGCGACAATATCTACGCCGGGCTGTCGGTCTTCGTCTTCATCGCCACCGCGCTCAGCCTCGCCTATTTCTCCTTCCGCGTGGTGTGGAGAAAGCGCGCCGCCTATGCGCAGACATTTGCGGCGGACAATGTCGAGACCGGGCTGTCGCGCTACCGCGGTCCCATCGCACTGCTGGTCGTCGGCCTGCCGATCATCGCGGCCATCATGGCGGGCGCGGGCTGGTATGAGAGTGGGCGCGACCTGCTGTGGCGCATTTTCCTGACCGGGCTGATCCTGCATTTCACCTACGTCATCTACGGCAGCATCCGCCGTGCCATCACGGTCGCCCAGCGCCAGATCAAATACCGTCAGGCTGTGGAGCGCCGCGAGCAGAAACTGCGCCAGCGCGCCGAAGCGCAGGCGGCCGAAGAACGCGGCGAGCAGGTGCCCGCCCCGCCGCCGATCGACACGGACGAAATCGACGTGTCGGCCATGAGTCGCCAATCCGCGCAGCTGCTGCGCGTGATCGCCGCGCTGGGCGTGGCCGTGCTGATCTGGCTGACCTGGTCGGGACTATTGCCGGCGCTGTCGATCTTCGATGGCTTGGAGATTTCGCGCATCGATACGGGCGAGCAGGACCAGGCAGGCAATGCGATCTACCGCGTGATCAGCGTCTGGACCGTGCTGCAGGCGTGCGTCATCGCCGCGCTGACTATCGTCGCCGCGCGCAATCTGCCGGGTTTTCTGGAGATTTTCGTGCTCGATCGGCTCGGCATGGACGCGGGCGCGCGCTACGCCGTGGTGACGATCCTGGGCTATATCATCATCGGCACGGGTATCGTCATGGCGTTCAACCGGCTGGGCCTGCAATGGGATCAGCTGCGCTGGATCGTGACGGGGCTGTCGGTCGGTATCGGCTTCGGCCTGCAGAAGATCATCGCGAATTTCGTCTCCGGTCTGATCCTTCTGTTCGAGCGCCCGATCCGCATTGGCGATTATGTCACTATCGGGGCTGAGTCCGGCACGGTCACCCGCATCAAGATCCGAGCGACCACGCTCCAAGACCTCGACAACCGCGAGATCCTGATCCCGAACGAGAATCTGATCAGCCAGGAAGTGACCAATTGGACGCTGTCCAACTCTACCACGCGGCTGATCTGCACGGTTGGGATTGCTTATGGCTCGGACACGGATAAGGCGCGCGAACTGATGCTGGGCGTGCTCAAGCGCAATCCGAAGATCCTCGATCTGCCGCCGCCCAATGTGCTGTTCGTCAACTTTGGCGACTCCTCGCTGGACTTCGAGCTGCGCGCATTCCTCAAGGCATTCGAGGACCGCTGGCCGGTGAAGCATGCCATCCACACCGAGGTTAACAAGGTGCTGGCCGAGAACGGCTTCGAGATCCCCTTCCCGCAACGCGACCTTAACTGGCGCGGCCAAGACGGCCCGATGGAGCTGCGCAACGCGGGTCCGAAAAAGCCCGGTGAGTGGTTCGAAGAAGCGGCCGAAGAATAGGCGCGAGAAACGCAAGAGTGGCGCGCTTTCGCATCACCAACCGCACGGCGCGGGCGTTATGGCTGGAGAGCAATGGGCTCGCTCGAGCACCCGTGGGCGCGCCGCCGCTGCAAGAGATATTCGATAGGCTTGGGCTCATCCAGCTCGACAGCATCCGTGTCGCGCTGCGTGGGCATCATCACATTCTGTGGAGCCGCGACCGTAGCTACCGCGCGGATCATCTGCATGACTTTGCCTTTGGCGGGACACGCGGCGCGTTCGAGCACTTCTGTCACGATGCCTGTCTACTGCCGATGAGCGCCTACCCCTATTGGACGCGCCAGTTTCGGCGGTTCGAGGCCAAGCTGTCGTCCAATTGGTGGATGGAGCGCCTGCCGGACGCGGCCGGGCGGCAGGCCGTGCTGGACCGGATCGCAGCGGACGGCCCCATGTGCTCCGCCGATTTTCCAGCGCCCGCGACCCGCCCTAAAGGCATGTGGCAGCGCCCGCCGACCAAGCTGGCGCTCGACTGGCTCTGGCATACGGGGCGGCTGTCGACATCGCACCGCGTCGGATTTGTGAAATATTACGACCTGACGGAGCGTGTCATTACAGAGGCTGTTCGCAGCGCTGTGGTCAGCGACACGGCGCAACTGGACTGGCTCTGCCGCGCCGCGCTCAAACGTCTGGTCTGGGCCACGCCGGGCGAGATACAGCGCTTCTGGGACGCGGCAACGCTCGCAGAAGTTCGCGACTGGGTCTCGCGCACGGAACTGATCGAGATCGAGGTTCAGAGCGCGGACGGCGCTTGGCGTCGCGCGCTCGCCCTGCCCGACATAGAAGTGCGAACCGCATTGGTGCGCGCGCCGACTCGTAGCCTGCGCCTGATCAACCCGTTCGATCCGGCCGTGCGAGACCGCGCTCGGCTCGCCCGCCTGTTCGGCTTTGCTTACGTCAACGAGATCTTCAAACCCAAGGCCACGCGCCAATATGGCTATTATGTCTATCCGGTTCTGGAAGGAGACCGTCTGGTGGCGCGGGTCGATCTATCCGGCAGTCGCGCAACGGAACCGCTGCAGCTCAGAGGCCTTTGGGCGGAAGACGGCGTGCGATGGACCGATGCGCGCGCAGCCAGGCTGGACGCCGAGATCGCGCGTTTAAATCGTGCGTCGCGGCGGTAGACATTGCGCAGATTCCGCGCAGATCCATGACAGAACCCGGCCCCATCTCGACTCCGGGGACAAAAATATCGCGTGTGAGGCGCGCTGAGACCCTTAAGCTGCCTCAACGGCGCGCCCGCTATGGGCTTCGAGTTTTTCGAGCAGGCCGAGTTGTTTCACGGGCTTGGTCAGGAAATCGCTCATACCGGCAGCGAGGCAGCGCTCGCGGTCGTCCTTGAGCGCATGGCCGGTCAGCGCAATGATCGGCACAGGCGTTCGGCCATTGGACTGCTCGAAGCTACGGATCGCGCGGGTGGCGTCATAGCCGTCCATGACAGGCATGGAGACGTCCATCAGTACGAGGGCGAAGCGGTCGGGTTCCGCGGTGAAGGCATCGACGGCGAGCTGTCCGTTTTCGACGAAATGCGGCGCGAAGGGCGAGCTGGCGAGCATGAGCCGGACCACGTCCTGGTTGAGCGGGAAGTCCTCCGCGACCAGGATTTCGGTCTTGGCAGGTGTCGTCGGGACTGATGGAGCAGCGGGCTGAGGATCGGGCGGAGTATCAGCCGGAGCCTGCGGCGCATGCTGTGGCGGTTTGGCTGCAACCACATCTGGGTTCTGCGTCGGTGCAAGAGGGGAGCGGATCACGGTGGGCGGGGCTGCGTCAGTCGCAGCATGGCTGCGGTGCTGCGGCGCGGAATTGGAGAGCACCCGCACGACTGAGTCATAGAGCCTGCGTTCGCGCACCGGCTTGACGAGATAGGTCTGGATCCCTGTTTCTGCGAGCTTGGCAGAGCTGACCGATTGGTCGCAGGACGACAGCATGATGATCGGAGGGACGACAATCTCGGATTGATTGGTCAGTATGGAGGCGAGCTCGCGGCCGTTCACGCCGGGCATGAGGTAGTCGAGCAAGATCAGATCATAGGGTTTTCCCGCGTCCTGAGCCGCCTTCAGCCGTGCAATCGCATCGACGCCTTCATGGGCGCAGTCGACGGCCATCGACCAGACGCCGAGTTGTTCGCGCATCACGCGGCAGTTCAAGGCGATATCGTCCACAACCAGCACGCGCTTGTCCTGCAAGGTGCGAATATCGAAGCGCTCGTCCATGGCGTTGGGATTGATGGGCAGCGGCACACGCATGCGGAAGGTGGAGCCCTTGCCGACATCGGACGTCACGCCAAGGCGTCCATCCATCATCTCGACAATGCGTTTGGAGATCGTCAGCCCCAGCCCGGTGCCGCCATAGACACGCGTGGTCGAACCGTCGGCCTGAATGAATTTGTCGAAGACACTGGCGAGCTTTTCCGGAGGAATGCCGATGCCCGTATCGGAGACTTCGATCGACAGCACGGCCATGTCGCGCACGGGGCGAACATCGACATTGACGGTCACCACACCCTCTTCGGTGAATTTGATGGCATTGCTCAGCAGATTGGTGAGAACCTGCCGAATGCGGCCTGCATCGCCGATGAAATGGCGCAGGGCTTCGGCGGGATAGTTGACGATGAGCTCCAGCCCCTTGTCGCGGGCCGATGTGCCGACCAGCGCCACCACATCATCGATGGAGGTCTTGAGCGAGAACGGCATGGGATCGATTTCCAGCGCGCCCGCCTCGATTTTGGAGAAGTCGAGAATGTCGTTGATGATGTTCAGCAGGGCGTTGGCGGAGCTGTTGATGACGCTGACATACTCGCGCTGTTGCTCGTCAATACCGGATTCTGCGAGCAGTTCAGCCATGCCCAGCACGCCGTTCATGGGCGTGCGGATCTCGTGACTCATATTGGCGAGAAATTCGGATTTGGCGTGGGATGCGGCGATGGCCTCGTCCTTGGCCCGCTCCAGCTGCGCGCGCATGCGCCGGTCGCGGGTAATGTCCTTGACGAAGGCACGGATGCGTAGCGGACGGCCATTGGGATCGCGCACCAGCTCGGCCGTGGTCCGGCTCCACCGCGTCTTGCCGCTGGCAGGGTTGGTCTGACCCTCGACTTCAAAGGAGTTCTTGCCTCGCTTCAGTCCGTCGACGCCATCAATATAGGCTTGGCGATAGTCTGGATGGACGACACTGATGATTCCCTTGGCATGAATTTCGGCGACGCGTTCGGGTCCAAAATAATGATGCAGCGACCGGGACAACTCATATTGCTTGGTCTGTAGATCATAGGTCCAATAGCCCGCGCCGCCGAGGTCGAGAGCGCTGTCGAGCAGACGGTCCTTCTCGACCAATTCGGTGACCTCGGTCGCCATGGAGATCGTCTGGCCTCCCGGCAGGCTTTTGCGGAAGAACCTATGGACCGACCCGTCTCCGAGCTCGACCATGGAGGAATCCAATGTGCGGCCTGCGGCGGCGCGACGGCGCTGCTCCTCTTCGGACAGCTTGTTACGCTCGATGACCTCCTTCGAGAACAGGCCGTTTTCGACCATCAAGTCGTGACAGTCGGACAAGGACGATCCCAGCGGCAGATCGGACGGATCGATGCCGAGCTGATTATAGACGGCTCGGGAAATCAGACGATAGCGCAAGTCCTCGTCGAGAACGGATACGCCGACATCGATATTTTCAAGCAGGAGCTGTAGAAATTCGGCTTCGCGGCCCGGTTCGAACAATTGTTCTGACATTGCGCGCTGATCCCCATCTGCGTTTGCTGCATCAGCTTTTGCCGCAGACGCCTGCGCGACACCCATGCGTTTTGCTTTGCCCACTGGCAATTCACCCTCATTTCGCCGACGAAACCCACATGGCGGCCTAATCCGAAGGTGTTTGTCAACAAGAAGGGTTAATAAAGAAAAAAGCCGGGCGCCTGCCATGCAGGGCCCGGCAAAGTCTTCGCAAAATCATTCGGGGAGAGTGAGTTGCGGTAAGAAGACACGGCGTCAGAAGGGGAGGACGTCGCCGCGTTTCGTGACTTCTAAATAGCGAAATGACCGCGAGGGAGAACCCACGCGTCCGCAAATGAGCTATGCTGTTTTGCATAGATTAAACCGGTGGCGTTCAAATCCGGTTCAGCCGCTACTCCAGCCGCGTGTGACGCGTTGGAGAAACTCTCGGAAGACCTTTGCCTTGGCGGAGCCGCGCAGCTCGCTGGGATAGACAAAATAGAGGTCGAACGGCTCTCCGCGCACTTCGGGGAGAATGCGGACCAGCCGGCGCGACGATGCGACCATGTAATCGGGCAGTCCAGCAAGGCCAATGCCCGCTTCGGCGCCGCGCATGATGCCGTGTAGGTTGTTGACGCTCATCACGGGTTGGCGCGCGGGTGCGCCGGCTTCCCGGCCGACCGTCAGCGCCCAGTTGGAGCTTTGCAATTTTGACGGGGTCAGATCGCCAAAGGCCACGATGGCGTGATTGTCGAGTTCCGCCGCCTGCGTCGGCGCGCCGTGCTGGGCGAGGTAAGACGGCGCGGCGTAGAGGCTCTGGGTGATGACACCGAGCTTTCGCTGGATCAGATCGCCCTGCGTCGAGGGCCAGGGACGCAGGGCGCAATCGACGTCGAAATCCATCAGGTCATGCTCGGAGTCCTCGAGGATCAGCTGCACCTCGATCTCGGGATAGGCCTTGAGAAATTCCGGCAGAACGGTCGTCAGCCAGTTGGAGCCGAGCGAAATGGGGGAGCTGATCCGCAGCACACCTTGGGGCAGCTGTCGGGCGTTCTGCACATTGGCGAGCGAGCGCGCGACCAGGCCGTTGACCTCGCCGGAGGTCTTGAACAGGATCTGGCCCTCCTCGGTCAGGGTCAGCCCGCGCGCATGGCGGTGGAACAGCGGCAGGCCGAGACTGTCTTCGAGCGCCGCGATCTGGCGCGACACGGCCGATTGGGAGATGCGCAACATCTCCGCCGCGCCGGTCAGCGAGCCGGAGCTCGCAGCCGCGTGGAAGGTCTTCAGCTTGTCCCAGTCGATGCGGTCGGGCACATTTTGCTCCTAGCGGAAAACCGCAGATCTATTCCGCGGCTTCGATGGCATCGCCAAGCTGTTCGATCTCGCCGCTCTTGCGGTCAAGATCCGAGACGAGTTCCTCGGCGATATTGTCTTCTGCCTCGGATGTGCCCAGCGCGTCACGCGCGGCCAGCCATTTTTCGGCTTCCAGCGCGGCCATGCACCCCAATCCAGCGGCGGTGACGGCCTGACGGTATGTTTCGTCGGACACATCGCCCGCCGCAAATACGCCCGGCACATTGGTGCGGGTGCTGTCGGGTGCGGTGATCACGTAATTGCCGGCGTTCATCTCGACATGACCCTTGAAGACCTCGGTCGAGGGTTTGTGGCCGATGGCGATGAAGACACCGTGCGCGTCTATGATCCGTTCCTCGCCGGTCTTGGTGTGACGCACGCGCGCGCCTGTCACGCCGGGCATAGGCTGTTCCGTGCCGACGATCTCCTCGACCGTGTGGTCCCAGAGCATTTCCACATTGGCCGTATTGAGCAGACGCTGCTGCAGAATCTTCTCGGCCCGCAATGCGTCGCGGCGGTGCACGACGGTGACCTTGGAGGCCAGCTGGGAGAGGTAGAGCGCTTCCTCGACGGCCGTATTGCCGCCGCCGACCACGATGACCTCCTTGCCGCGGTAGAAGAAGCCGTCGCAGGTCGCGCAGGCCGACACGCCGAAGCCGCCGAACTTTTCTTCCGACGGCAGGCCCAACCATTTGGCCTGCGCGCCTGTGGCGATGATCACGGAGTCGGCCGTGTAGGTCGCGCCGCTGTCGCCCTTGCAGACGAAGGGATGGGCGGTGAAATCGACGTCCACGATCATGTCTTCATAGAAGGCCGTGCCGAATTTCAGCGCGTGCTCCTTGAACTTCTCCATCAGCTCCGGTCCCATGACTTCGGGAAAGCCGGGATAGTTCTCGACATCGGTGGTGATCGTCAGCTGACCGCCGGGCTGCATGCCGGCCACGATTGCGGGCTCCAGCAGGGCGCGCGCGGCATAGACGGCGGCCGTATAGCCGGCGGGTCCGGAACCGATGATCAGGACGCGGTGGTGATGTGTATCGCTCATGGGGAGCACTCCTTCGCTGCACAGCGCATGATGGGGGCAATGCACCGCTTTAGGTAGGGGTCGGCGCATGGATTGCCAAGCACGGGAGTCCGCGCTTTCTGTTGATGGTTGCGAAGTCGAAAAAGGACACGCAAAGAGGCTGCATGACCCAATTCACATCGCGCCTTCGCCTCCCCGTCACGCTCTGCGCTGCAGCACTGCTAGCAGCCTGCGCAGACCAGACCGTCACAGCAGCGGAGTCAGCTCCCGCGGAGACGTCCGCAGAAACACACGCCGAGGTCGCCGCTGCCCCCGCCTCGCCCTTAGCGCTGCCGCGTTCCTTCGATTACATGGCAGAGGGCGGTCTATTGATCTTCTCCGCGACCAGCGATTGGCGGCACGATAGCGGAATTGCGGGCGCGTCGGCCTTCTGGTCGCGCCTGTCGGACGAGAATGGCTACGGCCTCTATATCACCGAGGACGCGCGTATTTTCGACGATGAACGGCTGTCGAAATTCGGCACCATCATCATGAACTCCGCCACGGGCAATGTGCTGTCCGCATCGCAACAGGCCGCAATTGAAGCCTTTGTCGAAGGCGGCGGCGGACTGATCGCGCAACACGCCATGGGTGATAGCAGTCTCGCCAAGAACTGGCCTTGGTGGGAGGCGCAGCTGGGCACGGAATTCATCAGCCACCCGTCCAGCCCGCAATTCCAAAAAGCTGATGTCGTCATTCTCGCGGACGGCCACCCGGTGGTCGACGGCCTCGGCGCGAAGTTCGAGATGACGGATGAGTGGTACACTTTCACCAAGGTTCCAGTGGGCGATGTCGTCATCCTCGCCGGGCTCGACGAGAGCACCTACAGCCCGACCAATCCGGATTACGGTCCGGCTGATCTCTCCATGGGACCTGAGCCTGAGGACCATCCGATCATCTGGGCGACCTGCCCGGGCGAAGGGCGGATCGTCTATTCCGCGCTGGGCCACAAGGCCGACGCCTATGACAACGAGGCCCACCGCCGCTTGCTGCAGAACGCGCTGGCGTGGGTGGGCTCAGATGGCCCCGGCTGCCCGGAGTAATTGCCTTCAGAGGACGCTAGGCATCGCGTAAGGTTTTGCCCATGCGCTGCAGGATGATCCGTGCGATGCGCGTCGTCTCGTCCAGCGGCTCATAGTCTTCCACACCCAGACCGTCATAGCGTCGCACGTCGCAGCGTCCTTCGAGCCGCGCGTAGAGCGCGGCGAACTTTCCCGCGAGCCCGGCCATGGGCAGGCGATAGACGGGCTTTCCGGTTGCGCAGGCCTCAGTGAGCATATTGGTGCTATCTTCGGTCACGAGGATCATCTCCGCCCCGCCGAGAAATGCGAAATAGGGATTGGGTGCCTCGCTGTCCGGATGGTGGAGCCAGACATCCTCACGGCCGCGGGCGAAGTCTTCCCAGGCCTCTATGGCGTGGTCCGGCGTGCGCCGCGATAGGGTGACCAGCAATGTGCGGCCCAGCTCCAGCAGCTTATTGGCGGTCGCCAGATGCGACGCCACGCTGGCTGCGTCCATGGTGTGGGTCTTGCTGTCGCCGCCGATCAGCATGGCCGCGCGCGGCATGGGCAGGCGCGAAAGACGCTCGGCCTCTTCGAGCGTACCGAAGATGATCCGGTCCTTCGTCACCCGGTTGGGCGAGCCGATCGTATTTTCGACAAAGGCGCCGGACAGCCCGTCATGTTCGGGCGCGACGACTAGATCGAAGCGCGAGGGCTCGACACGGGGGTCCTGGACGAAAACAGTATAGGCGGTGGATTCGGTGCGCTGCAGCGCGATCAGCGGCGCGACGGCTTGCCGCCCGCAACCGATCACCAGATCCATATCCGGCGGCAGTCCGAAATTGCTGGTCGTGGCCAGCTGCATGAAGGTGGGCAGGGCGGCAAAGGCGACGCTGGGATCCAGATGCAGGCTCAGAACCTCGCACTCATCGGACGCTTCGCGCGCCACGGCTTCGGCCAGACCGAGGCACTGGTTCTCGATCCCGCGCCGCCCGTCGGAAAGCGCGAGAATGCGCATGGCCTCCGCCCTTACGCCTTGTAGGAGATATCGAGGATTTCGTAGCCCTTGGCACCGCCCGGCGCGATGACTTCAAACACGTCGCCGACTTCCTTGCCCATCATGGCGCGCGCGATCGGCGATGTGTTGGAGATCTTGCCCTGCTTCACATCGGCTTCGTCTTCGCCGACGATCTGGTAGCGCGACTCCTCATCCGTGTCCTCATTGACGATGCCGATGAAGGCACCGAACGTCACGCGGTCGCCGCTCATCTTGGCCGGGTCGATGACCTGCGCCAGCGACATCTTGCTCTCCAGCTCCTGGATGCGGCCTTCGATGAAGCCCTGCTTTTCCTTGGCCGCATGGTATTCGGCGTTTTCAGACAGATCGCCGTGGTCGCGCGCAACTGCGATCGCCTGAATGATCTCAGGGCGTTCGACTGTCTTCAGATGCTTCAGCTCTGTTTCCAGCGCGGCGTGGCCTGCCGGGGTCATGGGGTATTTCTGCATGGCGCGTCGCTCATCAAGAGGTGGATCCGCCCCTTTCGCCAAAACGAAAAGAGCCGCGATTACCTAGGACGTGGTTGCGATACGTCAAGCGCCACGTCGATAGCCGGTGTCGCTTTAGACACGGCCTTCAGAGCTCTCACCGCTAGTTCATATCGTTTTTCGATAATTACTTCTTGAAAAACGGTAATAACCATGCCACATCATGTTTGCGGAGACGGGAACGGTGCCACGTTTTCTCCCGCCGCCTCTCGGATGTCCCGGGAGCGTGAGACTGCCAAAGGAGAACCCGATGACCAAATCCACCACCAAGTCCACCCCCATGTCTACCAAAGCCGTTCTGCTGAGCGCAATCGCAGCGCTCTCCTTTGCAGCACCCGCCCTGGCCGCCGCGCCCATGCTCTATGATGTCACCACGACAGGCGACACGGTCAGCATCGAATTCGCGGAAGGCGTCGTCACAGACGGAAATATCGAGACTGTCTATTCCGTGCTGAAAGACGAGGCCAAGACGGCCTGTACGGAAACCGACCGGATCCGCCGCGTCAACACGCGCTGCGCCAAGTCGCTGATGAATGATTTCGTCACGAGCGTCGCCAATCCGGCGCTGACCGAACTCCATGAAGAGACGCGCTAGACGCTGATCGGAAGGGAGAAGCGAAGCGGCGGGAGTGCCATCCCACCGCCTCATGTCCGGTCCCGTTTTCGAAAGGAGACGAGAAAAGAGAAGGACGAGAGGCGGTCTAGAGACTTCCCGCCACACAAGTCAAGCGCCCGCCCCCGCCGGTAGAGAGCCGGGGCGGGCGCATTCTATTTGCGTTCATCCTATTCGTCGACGCGGCGTTTGCCCGACCCGGTCCGCATGATTAGGCTGCGCGCATGTCCTCACCGCCCACGTCCACGCTCATAACGCCCGCGGGCTTCCGCATCGGACACGCTCATGATGCGCGCGTGCGCACCGGCGTCACGGTTATCCTGCCCGATGCGCCCGCGCGCGCCGCCGTCGATGTGCGCGGCGGAGGACCCGGGACGCGCGAGACCGACACGCTCGCGCTCGGCGGATTGGTGGAACACGTCCACGCCGTCGTGCTGTCCGGCGGCAGTGTCTACGGCCTCGCCGCCGCCGATGCCGTCTGCGCCGCGCTGGGCGAGCGGCGCACAGGCTATGTCGTCAGCCCCGACCCATCTATCCCCGTCTCTCCCATCGTGCCGTCCGCCATATTGTTCGACAATGCCAATGGTGGGGACAAGGCATGGGGTGTGGAGCCGCCCTTTGCCCGGCTGGGCCGCGACGCGCTGCACGCCGTCTCCACCGAATGTCCGGAAGGCGCAGTCGGCGCGGGCTTCGGTGCCACGGCTGGCACTTACCCCGGCGGCTTCGGCATGGCGTCCGAACGGGCGGGCGAGGCCACCGTTTGGGCCATGATTGCCGCCAATCCTGTCGGTTCGCCCTATATGCCCGGCACAGACGTTCCGCACGCCTGGCACCTGGAGCGCGACGGCGAGTTCGGCGGCCGTGAGCCCGAACACGGCTACCGCTGGCGCCCGCCAACGGACACCAAGTTCAGCGGCGCACTCCGAGCTGGCCCCATCGCACCTGGGCAGAGCACCGTTATCGGCGTGATCGCCACCGACGCCTCCCTCTCCTCCTCCCAGCTCAAACGCCTGGTCGTCATGGCCCAGGACGGCCTCGCGCTGTCCGTGCAACCGTCCCACACCCCGCTGGACGGCGACACGCTCTTCGCCTTGAGCGTCGGCGAAACACTGTCCGACAGCCCGCCCGCACTCGCCATGCTCGGCTATGCCGCCGCCCGCGCCACAGCCCGCGCTCTTACCCGGGGTGTCATGGCCCGAAGCGTCATGGCCGCGTCGTGAGGATCGTCGATTTCAGCTCCGAGCATAGCGACGCTGTTCTCCTCCTGAATGCGCGCTTTGTGCATTGGCTCTCCCCACTGGACGCGGCCGCGCTCGCGGATGTCCTAGACAAGGCCGACTACGCCCGCTGCGCCGTCGACGAGTCCGGGGCACTGCTCGGCACGCTGATCGCCTACCGCAGCGATGTCGACTATCCGGATCACTGGAACCTGGAGTGGCTGCGCGGACGGATGTGCAACTTCGTCTATATCGACCGCATCATCATATCAGAGACCACCCACGGCCGCGGCGTCGCCCGCGCGCTCTATGCCGATCTCGAACGCTTCGCCCGGTCCCAGGGCGCCGACGCGCTAACCTGCGAAGTCAATACGCGCCCCGACAATCCACGCTCTCACGCCTTCCACCTGCGATCCGGTTTCCTCGCGATCGGCGACAGAGCCTATCCCGACGGGAGGTCCGCCGTCCGCTATTACGCCAAGACGCTACAGCCCCGCGCGACCCCTTGACCAAGACCGCCACTTAAACTGCAGCATTAACCACACAAAGCCCTTGCCTTGCGCCCCATCCCCCCTTAGTTGCCGCGCCCTACGCACCGGTAGCTCAGCTGGATAGAGCACCAGACTACGAATCTGGGGGTCGGGGGTTCGAATCCTCCCCGGTGCGCCATTATCCGCAAGTTTGTTAATGCTAAGTCACTGGAAAACTTATGTTTTCCTGCGGCTTCCTGCAACCGCCTGCCGTTTCCCGCCAATTCTGGGTAACATTTTGGGCAACAGACTGGGTAACATTTTGCCATGGGAACGACCCGAAACCGATACCTCGTCCGGCGTGGAGAGCGCTGGTATTACTTCCGCCGCATACCCAAGCGTTTTGCCGAGGTGGATGACCGCACCTACAGCAAAGCCTCGCTTAACACGGACTCCCTTACCGTAGCGCGCGAGCGTCGTGACGCGATGGCGGATGCCGATGAGCAACAGTGGGAATCCATGCTCGCCGAGTTGGGTAACAATCCAACGCCAGAGGTCGCAAAGGTCTGTCGATACCGGTCAGCGCAGCGTCGAGCGCGCGCCATGGGCGTA
>CALDUL010000036.1 GCA_937923575.1 uncultured Algimonas sp. | reverse complement strand
GGGTTGGTCGTGACGCCGTCGACGAGGCCGATGTCGGCCAGCTCCGCAATGGCGTCGAGGTCGGCGGAGTCGATGAAGAATTTCATGGGTTTCGTTTTCCTGTCACTTTTGACCCGGGACGCTGAAGAAATCGCGCGCGAGTTTGCGCACAGCTGCTAACACGCGGCGTGGCTGCGCGGAACGCTCAAATCCTCTTTCCTGTGAACGTTCCCGGCGCGTTCGACTATTCCGTTCCGGACGAGATGGAGTTGCGGCGCGGTGACTTCGCCTTCGCGCCCATCGGAAAGCAGATGAAGCTGGGCGTGGTGACGGGATTCGCGGAGGCAGAACCCGGACGCGAGCTGAAATCGGTGGCCGAGCGCAAGTCCACTCGGCCGCTGCCCGGAGCGACACTCGACTTCATCGACTGGGTTGCGCGCTACAATGTGGCCTCACCGGGCCAAGTCCTGCGCATGGTGCTGCGCTCGTGGAAAGCGCTGGACCCGAGCGCGGTTTCGACCGTCTACGCGCCCGCGGGCGTGCCGCCGCTCAACCTCACGCCAGCCAGACGTGCGGCGCTCACGGAGGGCGGACCCTTCCCGGCGACGGCGTCCAAGATCGCCAAGCGCGCGGGCATCAGTCCGGGCGTGATCAAGGGCATGGCGGCCAAGGGGTTGATGGTCGCGCGCGAAATGCCCGTCGATCCGCCCTTCGCCGAACCCGACCCGGATAAGCTGGGACGCGAACTGTCTGCGGCGCAAATCAAGGCAGGCGAAGAGCTGGCTGGGCTGGTCCGGGCGGACAATTTCAATGTTGCCCTGCTCGACGGTGTGACCGGATCCGGCAAGACGGAGGTCTATTTCGAGGCCGTCGCGGAAGCCCTTCGGGATGGGCGGCAGGTCTTGGTCCTGGTCCCTGAAATCGCGCTGACGCAGGCTGGGTTGTCGCGCATTTCTGAACGGTTCAAGGCGGAACCTGTCGCTTGGCACAGCGGCATCTCTGACGTTGCCCGCCGCCGCGCTTGGCGGGAGGTCGCGCATGGCCGCGCCAAGCTCGTCGTCGGCGCGCGCTCCGCGCTGTTCCTGCCCTTTGCCAAGCTGGGCCTGATCATCGTGGACGAGGAACACGACACCTCGTTTAAGCAGGAAGAGGGCGTGATCTATAACGCCCGCAGAACGGCCATGTCGCGGGCGAAGCTGGAGAGCTGTCCGATCGTGCTGGCCAGCGCGACGCCGTCGTTGGAGAGCCTGCACAACGCCCAGACAGGCCGCTACCACCACGTCGTTCTGCCCGAACGACCCGGCGCGGCGGTACTGCCGGAGATCGGTCTCATCGACATGAAAGACGAGGCCAACACGCTCGAACCCGGTACTTTCCTGTCGCCGCCGCTGGTCCAGGCGATGGCAGAGCGGATCGCGCGCGGCGAGCAATCGCTGCTCTATATGAACCGCCGGGGCTATGCGCCGCTGATCCTGTGCCGGGCATGCGGGGAGCGGCTGCGCAGCCCCGATACGGATAGCTGGCTGGTGGAGCACCGCGCCACGGGCCGCGCGGTCTGCCACCTCACGGGCTTTTCCATGCGCATGCCGCGGGAGTGCCCGA
Organism: uncultured Algimonas sp.; assembly: GCA_937923575.1. GTDB lineage: Bacteria > Pseudomonadota > Alphaproteobacteria > Caulobacterales > Maricaulaceae > Litorimonas. The sequence goes on along the minus strand of CALDUL010000036.1, from coordinate 47,630 downwards.
GCTGTGGATCGGCCGACGGGCTGACCTCCGTTGGTCCGGGCGTGGAACGCATTGCGGATGAGGCGCGACTGCACTTCCCCCACGCGCGGATCGAGCTGATGAGTTCCGATACCACCGCCACGCCCGAGCAGATTCGCGAGCGGTTGGGCCGGATGGAGCGCGGCGAGATCGACATTCTCGTGGGCACGCAGATGGTGGTGAAGGGTCACAATTTCCCGAAGCTGACGTTCGTCGGCGTGGTCGATGGCGACCTGCTGATGGGCGGCGCCGATCCGCGCGCGGGCGAGCGCACCTATCAGACGCTGGTGCAGGTCGCGGGCCGCGCGGGCCGGGCGGACAAGGCGGGCACGGCCCTGATCCAGACCCACCACCCGGAACACGAAGCGCTGCAGGCGCTCGTCGCCGGAGACCGCGATATGTTTGTCGGCGTCGAGATGGCGATGCGCGAAATGCTCGGCCTGCCGCCGCATGGCCGCATTGCGGCGGTGATCGCATGGGGGCCCGATCTGAAGAAAACGAAAGAGCTGATCCGCGACTTCGTGAAGCTCGCGCCGAGGACTGACGGAGTCGAAATCCTGGGCCCCTCGGAAGCCCCGATCTCCCGCTTGAGGGGGCTCTACCGGCAGCGGCTGTTCATCCGGGCGGAGCCGGGCGTGAACCTGCCCGCCTATATGACCGCGTGGCGGGCGCGGCAAAAACGCCTGCCGGTGAAATACAAACTTCAGATCGATATCGACCCGCAGAGCTTCGTTTAGTCCGCTGTTCCGTCTCAAGCCGGGCAGGCGGGATCTGACTGGACTTGTCCGTTTTGCCGCAAATAGTTCTCAGCTCGACAGAGCGCGCAGAGGCGGAGGTGTCTGGGCGCGGCAGCGCTTGCTCATGATTAGTGTGCCCGCACCGTCTCGCACGGTCACGGCGTAGTCCCAGCCCTGGTTCGTGAACATCAGCGTGTCGGCAGAGTTGCACTTGTCGACTGAGCGCAGATCGGACGCAATCTGCCCGCGGTCGGCCGCGTCGATGGCGTCTTCGCTACGGATGATTTCGGAAAACGTCAGTGTGGACGCGTCGCCCTTGAAGCTCACATCGCCGACGAAGACATAGGTCTCGGTCTCGAACATGGCATGATCATAGGCATCGTTCAACGTCGCGACGACGCCGTCCATATAGGCCTGGCGTTCGGTTGGTGCGATGGCGGCGATGGGCTCGACCTCGCCCAACACGTCGTCCAGACCGACATAGGTTAATGATCCCATTCCGAAAACGGCTGCTGCAGCGCCGCCGCCGATGACACGCATATCCATGATGCTCTCCCTCGTTTTTTTAGCGAGGTAGCGGACGGGTGGTTAGCGACAACTTAGGGACGTGGTGGAGATCGATTGCACGGTTAATGGCGGATTGAGGGGAGAGGAGACTTTGATCTTATGGGGTTCGACCGCTGGCGCGATCGTCCCGGCTCATAAACCGGGGTTCCAGCGTCGCTGGACGGTCCTCCTTACGTCGGACGCTAACAGAAACACCACTACAGCCCCTCCGCTGCGCTGCGGAGCGGGTGTTTCTGTTATATGGCGGGTTCGGTGAACTGCGCATGCTCCTGAATATACTCAAACCGCAGATCCGCCTTCTTGCCCATCAGCGTGTTGATCAGGCTTTCCGTTGTCACCGAGTCCTCCTCCTCGATGACCACGCGCGCGAGGGTGCGGGTGTCAGGGTTCATGGTCGTGACCTTCAGCTGGGCCGGGTTCATCTCTCCGAGGCCCTTGAAGCGGCCGATATCGACCTTGGTGCGGCCCTTGAACTCGGTCTCCATCAGCTCGGCGCGTTGCACATCGTCCAGCGCGTAAACGGTCTTGCCCCCCGCGCTCATCTTGTAGAGCGGCGGCAGCGCCATGTAGAGACGGCCGGCTTCAATCAGACCCGGTGTCATGCGGTAGAAGAAAGTGATCAGCAGGGCCGCGATATGGGCGCCGTCGACATCCGCATCGGTCATTATGATCACGCGCTCATAGCGCAGATCGTCAATGTCGAATTTCTTGCCTAGGCCTATGCCGAGCGCGGTGCAGAGATCGTTGATCTCGTTATTGGCTCCGATCTTCTGTTGCGTTGCGCTCTCCACATTCAGGATCTTGCCCTTCAGCGGCAGGATGGCTTGCGTCTTGCGGTCGCGGGCCTGTTTGGCCGATCCGCCCGCGGAGTCGCCCTCCACGATGAAGAGCTCGGTGTCGTCGCTGCCTTTCTGCGAGCAATCCGCCAGCTTGCCGGGCAGGCGCAGTTTCTTGGTCGCGGATTTGCGTTTGACGTCGCGCGCCTTGCGGCGGCGCAGGCGTTCGTCCGCCCGCTCGATGGCCCATTCGAGCAGGGCCTGCGCTTCCTTCGGATTGCTGCCGAGGAAGTGGTCGAAGGGATCGCGCACGGCCTGCTCGACGAGTCGCGCGGCCTCGGTATTCGATAGCCGGTCCTTGGTCTGGCCCTGAAATTCGGGTTGCTTGATAAACGCACTCACCAGCGCACCCGCCCCGAACATGACATCGTCGGGTGTGACGTGGCTCATCTTTTTGGACAGCCCGATCAGGTCGGCATGCGCGCGCAAACCCTTGGTGATGGCCGCGCGCATGCCCTGTTCATGCGTGCCGCCGCCGGGAGTCGGGACTGTATTGCAGTATGACTTCACGAAGCTATCCGCCTCGCCAAAGCCCGCCGGGCTCCAGCTGATCGCCCATTCCACGCGGCCATGGCCGGAGCCCTTTTTGGACTTGCCGGAGAAGATGCTCGAAAGGGTCGGTTTGGTGCCGAGGATTTCCGAGAGATAGTCTTTCAGCCCGTCGGGGAAGTGGAACACGGCTTCCGTCGGCGTGACCGAGCCTTCCTTGATCTTGGAGGGCGCACACTTCCACCGGATCTCCACGCCCGGCTGCAGATAGGCTTTTGCGCGCGCCATCTGGAACAGGCGGGCGGCGCGGAACTCGGCTGTCTTGCCGAAGATCTCCGGGTCGGGATGGAAGCGGACAGTCGTGCCGCGGCGGTTCTTGATCTCCCCGAGCTTCTTGAGCTTGCCCTTCGGCTTTCCGCGTTCGAATTCCATGCGGTAGTGCTGCTTGGCCTTCACGACCTCGACGACGAGGTGATCGGACAGCGCATTCACGACCGAGACGCCCACGCCGTGTAGACCGCCCGATGTCTCATACGCGCCGTCGCTGAATTTGCCGCCGGAGTGCAGCTCCGTCATGATGACTTCGAGGGCGGATTTATTCTTGTATTTCGGGTGCGGGTCGATCGGGATGCCGCGGCCATTGTCCGTGACGGACAGATAGCCGTCCTCATGCAGCTCGACCTCGATGCGCGAGGCATGGCCCGCGACGGCCTCGTCCATGGAGTTGTCGATGACTTCGGCGAAGAGGTGGTGCAGCGCGCGGTCGTCAGTGCCGCCAATATACATCCCGGGACGCAGGCGGACGGGCTCCAGCCCCTCCAGCACGCGGATATCCTTGGCGGAATAATTGGATGCAGCCTCTGATTTCGCTGCGTCGAGCAGGTCTTTCGCGCTCGCTTTCGCCATGGTGTTTCCCCTTCGTTCCTCGCCTTGATATGGGGGAGGGACGTGTCATCGCAAGCGCAAATACGAAGAGGAAAACAAAACGGAATCAAAGCGTTGAAGTATCGCTTCCGGTATGAAGTCGCGCGCCGCGCCTAAAGGTGTCCGCGAGAGATTCGTTCAGCCTTCGGCTTGGTAGACCCTGACCCAATCGACTTCCATGACTGCGGGAAACGCCGCAACGTCAACGCCCTTCAGCCCGCCCCAACTGCCGCCGACAGCAACGTTGAGCAGCAGATGGAACGGCTTGTCGAAGGGCCACTGCGCCTCGCTGCGCCCTTCTCGCTCGAATGTGAAATAGGGTTCGCCGTCGAGGCTGACCGTAATGGCGTCCTCGCTCCAATCCAGCCGGTGGATGTGGTAGGCGTCGCAAGCGTCTTCCACGTCGATCTTGCGGCCGACTTCGGTGCCGTCGACATGGTTATAGGCGGCGGTGTGGATCGTGGCGTGAAAGGTTTTCGGGCGGTGGCCGACATATTCCATGATGTCAATCTCGCCTCCCTTGGGCCAGGCGCTCTCATCCTCGCTCAGCATCCAGAAGGCGGGCCAGAGACCGCGTCCGCAAGGCACTTTGATGCGGGCTTCGACCCGGCCATATTGGATCGGGCGCAGGCCCTTGGTGTGGATGCGCGACGAGGTGTAGCGCTGGCCATTGCTGCCCGGCTTGTCGGACGAATCCTCGCGGCGCGCCGTGATGCGCAAGCGCCCGTCCGCGACCACCGCATTGTCCGGCCCGTAATATTGCAGCTCGTCATTGTACCAGCCGCGCGAATTGCGGTGCATGTCATGCGACCAGATTGTCGGGTCCAGGCGCTCGCCATCGAACTCATCCGCCCAAACGAGCGCGCCGGGTTCATTGATCGTCACGCTGCGCGGCGCGCCCGAAGGCGTGGCGCAGGCGGCAAGCAGAGGCAGAATGAGAACTAGAGGTGTGAAAAATATCGGGCGCATGCACTGCCCTATGACCTGTCGGGATCGGATTTCCAAATATTGTAGGAATAGGCGAAGACGAAAATCAACACCCCTGTCAGTCCGACCATCAGCACGGCAAAACTCAGCCAGGCGTGGATGAACGCCGCGACGATCACCGCCAAGCCCAGTCCCACGAACAACCGCCCGCCGACGCGGTGCGTGCGGTTCCATGCGGGTTCCGACGTCAGGGTGAAGGGCGTGCGGATGCCGAAGACCGGGTTGCGCCTGATCTTGCCGAAGTAATTGCCCATGACGATCATCAACCCGCCGAGCGCGACCATCGTCGCGCTGACGAATAGATCCGCCATGTCGTCGGGCAGCTCCGTCGCCCCAGCCCCGCCTGCCAGCCCCCTCTGCGCCAGCGACAATATCAGCCACATCATGCCCATCTGCATCAGCGCCAGAAATACCATCGTGCCAATCCATATGACCGAGTAGATGCGCGCGCTCGGCTCGAGAGTCTGGCGAATGCCGTCGAGCTTGGTCATGCCCCAGAGCAGGAGATGAGTGAAAACGCCGACCGCCGGCATCAGCAGAGCGGTCCAGATTACCGTGCTGCGTGTGCCCCAGCCGTCCACTTCGCCGCGCGCGTTCCAATGGATCGGGAACTGCTCGCCCGCGGGCAGGCGCAGCGCGACAGCCAGCCCGACGACCAGCGCCACGACGATGCTCGCCCAGCCAATGCGGTTAGCTGTCCTGTACATGCTCACCCCTCGCGGCTCGCTGTGTCTCTGGGTCGACACCGAACAGCTCCATCACCGCGCTGACGACTTCGTCCGCGACACTGACATTCAGCGAATAGAGGATGCGGTTGCCCTCGCGCGTGGCGAAGATCAGTTCGGCCGCGCGCAGACTGTTGAAGTGCGCCGACAGGCTCGGTTTGGACATGGAGTAACTCTCGGCGAGTTCGCCGGCCGAAAGTGGTCCCGCACGCAGACGGCGTAGAATATCGCGCCGTACCGGGTGGGCCATCGCCTTGAACGCCGCGCTATTTAGCATAAAACCTAATTACTCTGCGCCGCTCTGCGCGTCAAGACTTCGACCTCGGTCTTTCGCCTGCATGGTTGCGAGCAAGGGCCACCCTCCGTTATGGACGCGTGACTCAGCGTGCCGTGCGGCGCGCATCAACCTGCCAAACGGGGACGGGGCATGGACCTGACGACTATCGAAGCGACCGTGCGCGTGTGGCTGGCGCAGCTTTTGGTCTGGCTACAGAGCCCTGCATTTCTCGCGCAAGTCGGAGCGGTCGTCGCTGCCATCGTGCTGGCTCCGATCGCTGCCCGCATTATCAGGACGCGCGTGCCGCTTTTCTCCACGGCGCCGGTGCCGGACGCCAGCTTTCACAAACTGCGCGAGATCGTCTTCCGGATGGGCGCCATCCTGCGTGCCATTCTGCTAGTCGTCATCCTCGCGGTCGCCGCGACCGTGCTGCGCGCCGCGGTCGGAGAGGACTGGCTGGTCAAGATCGCGCAAAGTCTTGCGACCGTCTTCGTTGTCTATCGCGCCATTCGCATCTTCATCGCCGACCCGCTTTATTCCAAGATTGCGATCTGGATGCTGGTCCCGCTCAGTCTGGTTTTCGTACTCGGATATTGGAGCGATTTCACGACACTCCTGGCCAATACGGTGTTGCTGCCAATGGGCGAAAGCCCGATCACCGCACTGACCCTGTCCAAGCTGGTCGTCTTCGGCGGACTGTTCTTCTGGCTGGGTAGCCTCGGCAACAAGCGCGGACAAAATGCCATCCGCGCGCAGGAGAGCCTCGACATCGGCGTGCGCGAAATCGCCGCCAAGCTGTTCCAGATCGTGCTCTTCGCCGTGGTCTTCTTCGTGGTGATGAGTACGGCCGGCATTCCGCTTTCGGGGCTTGTCGTGGCGCTGTCGGCGCTCTCGCTCGGCATCGGGCTTGGCTTGCAGCCCGTGGCGGCGAATTTCGTCTCCGGGTTGATCGTGCTGCTAGACCGCTCGGTGCGGGTCGGCGATTATATCCAGCTGGAGGACGGGCGCGCGGGTTTTGTCGAAGCCATCAACATGCGCTCCACCACGGTCGAGACGACCGACGGCAAGGACATCATGGTCCCCAACACCTTCTTCATCGAAAACGCCTATGAGAACTGGACCCACAAGGACCCGCGACAGCGCTACGAAGTGGATTTCACCGTCGCTTTCTCGACTGATCTCGACAGTCTCGAAGAGCTGATCGTGCCCGCCGTGCTTGAACATCCGCAAGTCCTGACCGAGCCGGAAATGCCCGATCTCGAATTCCGCAGCTTTGGTGAGAACGGCATCCATATGGCCATCGAGTTCTGGTGCGAAGGCATTGATGACGGACCGAACAAGTTCACATCCGATGTCGGCTTCATCCTGTGGCGCACCATGCGCGACAACAATATCGAAATTCCCTTCCCGCAGCGCGTGGTCCACGACGCGCGCAACACGACGCCAGCGCGCGCAAAGCCGAAAACACGCGTAAAGTCCTGAGGACGAGAACCGGTTTTGCGTCAGCCATTGATCCTGGGGGCAAATGTCAGGGGTGTCTATCCGGGCTTGCAGGCCGTGAGCGCCACCCCGCCGGCCCCCATGCCGGCCAGCAGGTTTCATCCGCCTAACAGGCTCTGACCCCGGTGTTACCAGCCACCACCGCCACCGCCACCGCCGCCGCCGCCGGAGAAGCCACCGCCGCCGCCGCCGCTGCTCCAGCCGCCACCACCCGAAGAGCCGAAGCTGCCGGAGCTGGTCGAGCGTGGCACGGGTTTGGCGGCTGCAACGCCGGAGGTCAGGGCTTTCTCGACCGTGCGAGAGAAATCGATGGGGCTGTTGCCGCGCCCAAAACCGCCGCTACGGCGAAAGGCGGAGCCGCGACCGTAGCTTGGCCGGTATTCGCGGGCCGCCTCCGGCATGACGGTCTCGAAATATTTCGACCACGGTTTCTCCACCCCCAGCGCGACGGCATAGGGCAGGAAGCTCTCATAGAGTTCCACGCTCATCATCGGTGGGCGCTCCGACAGCGGTCCGCCAGTATTGATGCGGTCTTGCTCGGCCGTTTCTAGGTAGAGCTTGAAGCCCTCGATCTCGGCGGAGACTTTCGAGCCCTTGTTGGTCGGCGCGGGCATGAGGCGGATGAACAATATGTTGAGCCCGACCAGACCCAGGATCAGCGCAACCACGGCCGGGCCCGCCAACGACACATCCGACAGCAACACGAACAGCACCAACGCGACCGAGGCGACCATGCCGAGAAACGACCAGCCCAGATTGCGGCGATAATAATCGCGCGAATAGCGGTGGGAAATGTTCGTCAGCCAAGTCAACACCCCCATGAACAGCGTTGAATTCTCGCGGCCGTCCAGGGTGAAACCGTCTGCCTTGCCGCCCGTCAGCGACTTCAGCAGCGACCTTGAATCCGGGTGGGCCGGCTCGCGCAGGACATGCACGACGGTCACGTCGTCTTCGGCCTCGATCTCCACCTCCCCGCGCGCGCCCATATGCAGCAGCTGCGCGGACAGAGCGGTCTGGTTCTTGTGAGTGCGGTGATGGATGAAATGAACGGCCGCCGGGCTGTAGCCTTCGGGCGGTTCGTAGCGCGCGAACACCGGCGGTTTTTGCGGGTCGCGCCCGACGCGGCTCCACATCATGAGATAGTAACCGAGCAGCCCCAGCCCGCCGAGGCTGAGCATGATGGTCGCGCCGTTTCTGATCCAGGCGAGCTGGGCGAGGCGCGCGTCCGATAGCGGCGCGATGACGCCCTTCTCGACGATAGCGGATACGGTCAGACCGGCCTTGGACGGCAGCGGTGCGGTCGTCTCGAAGGTGGCCGTGCGTCCGACGGCATCGGCGGTATACGCCCCAGTCGTCGTCCCGAAGCCGCCCGTGTAGCCGTTTAGCTCGCGGATTTCGGTGCCTTCCGGCCAGACGATGGTCGCGTTCGCCCGTTCGATCGGGAAGTCCCAATAGGTGCCGGTCGCGTTCCAATAGAGCTCGTCATAGTTATCATGTCGGATGACGGCGTCGGCGACGCGGTAGTGGATTTCGTAGGTGTAAGGGCCGGGGTCGAGAAGCACCTCCCCGCGCCCGATGCGCCAGACGATGGCATTGCCATTGCGCATTTGGGTGACGTTCTCCGGCCGCCCATCGCGCGTGACGGAAATCAGATCGTAGTCGTAGTCCTGCTGTACGCCCATGAAGTCATAGAGGCGCGGCAATTCGCGGAAGATGCCGCGTTTGATCTGCTGACCCTGCGCGACCAATTCGATGGTTTCGGTGATGAGGATATCGCCGGAGCGCTCCACATCGATACGGGTGTCGAAGCGGGTGATGACCTCGCGGCCGTCGGTCTGGGTCGTTGCGTTTTCCGCCCGGCGCTGGCGCAGCAGCTCGTCCAGCGCGCGGTTGTCCTGATCCGTATTGCCGGGCTGCTGGCGCATCTGCTCCAGCGCGCGCTCCACGGGGTCCAGCTGATCCGTCTGAGTAAAGCCCGGCGTGGCAAAGGCCAGCAGTGCAGCCAGCGCAAGCAGCAGGCGCAGCAGTGCTCTCACGCGGAGAACTCCACATTCGGTGCATCGCGCTCGCCCGTCATCTCGAAATAGGGCCGCGGACCGAAGCCGAGCGGGCCGGCGATGAGGTTGGTCGGAAAGGTCTCGACCGCCGTGTTCAGCTCCCGCGTTGCGCCGTTGTAGAATCGGCGGGCAAATTCGATCTTGTCCTCGGTATCAGAGAGCTCGTCCTGCAAATCGAGGAAGTTCTCATTGGACTTCAGCTCGGGGTAGGCTTCCTTGAGCGCGAAGAGCTTCGACGTGCCGCGCGCGACCGTGCCTTCCGCCGCGCCTCTCGCGTCAACGTCGGAGCCCGCGCCGAGCGCCCGGTTGCGCGCCTCGATGATGCTCTCGAACAGGCCGCGCTCATGGGCGGCGTAGCCTTTGACCGTGTCGACCAGGCGCGGGATCAAGTCGGCCCGGCGCTTCAGCTGCACGTCGATATCGGACCAGCCGTTCTCGACCATGGCGCGCAAGCCCACCAGCTTGTTGTAGAGCAGCACGACCGCCACGATCAGCGCGGCAAGGACGGCGAGAATAATCCAGAGAACAGTCGGCATGAGTGCCGACTAACGCGGCGCCCGGACAAAGGGAAGCGCGAGCGAAGGCAGCAGGCGCGCGGGTCGCTCGGATTGGTGCTCGATTAGGCCCAGCTGCAATTCGCCCGTTGGCTGCGCACGGTAGGTGCGGAACAGCCGGTCCCAGACGGACAGATTGAACCCGAAATTGGAATTGGTCTCCGGCTCCAGAACCGAATGGTGGATGCGGTGCATGTCGGGCGTGACGAAGAGCTTGCGCACCATGCGGTCGAGCGCGGGCGGCAGGGCCGTATTGCTGTGAGTGATGATCGCGCCCGCGTTCAGAACGATCTCGAAAATAAGAACCGCAAGCACGGCCGGGCCGAGAACCACGATCACGACCGCCTTCCACAACAGACTCAGCCCGATCTCCACGGGGTGGAACCGCACGCCGGATGTGGCGTCCAGATCGCGGTCGGTGTGGTGGACCTTGTGCAGCCGCCACAGCACCGGGATGTGGTGGGAGGCGACATGCTGCGCCCAGACGGCGAAGTCTAGCAGCACGACGGCGAGGGCGATCTCGATCCAGCCGGGCAGGGCGGTCAAATTGAACAAGCCCCAGCCCTTGCTTGCTGCCAGTGCTGCGACGCTGACCGCCAGCACGGGCGCCATCAATGCGCCGACGACGCTGCCCAGCGCCGACATCGACAAATTCGTCACCCAGCGCCGGGCGCGCGGCATCACGCGGGCACGCGCCGGGACCAGCGTCTCGATCAGGGTGAAGCCCAGCAGTACGCCCGCGAAGACGCAGATACGGATGAGGGCGGCCGCCTCCACCGGATTAGATGCAGCCTTTCTGGCGGCGAGCCAGCGCGATGGAGCGACGGTCCTGCTCCTGATTGGCCTCATAGGGGAGCTGCGTTCCGGGTCGGTCACGGCCCAAGCGCTCGGAGCGGCCACTCTCGACATTGCGCTCGAACGCATCGCGGTCCATCGAATCGAACAGCAGGACTTCGTGGGTCGGGCGGTAGGACTCGGATAGCTGAGCCAGCTGCTCGCAATCTAGCGCGGCGAACTTTTCCGGCTCGGCGGTCTTGAAATCGACCGTCCCGCAGGCCGCCAGTGGAAAGGGGAGAGAGACTGTGGTCACGACGAGTAGGATTTTGCTTGGCGTGTTCATGCGCCGCGCCTAGCACTCCCGGTACACCCGCCCAACTCACAAAACGGTCACGCGCCCATGTCTGATACCCCCATGTCCGATCTGCAAAGGCGCACCATGCTCATCACGGGAGCCTCGGCGGGCATCGGCGCTGCGCTGGCGCGGGAATATGCCTCGCGCGGCTGGGATATCATTGCGACCGCGCGCCGGGCCGACCGGCTGCAGGCTTTGGCCGACGAGCTCTCCGCCGCACACGGCACCCACGTCCATGTCGTCACGGCGGACCTTATGGAGGACGGCGCAGTCGATGCGGTGCTGGCCGATATCGCGAGCGCGGGATTGCAGGTCGACGGGCTGATCAACAATGCGGGTTACGGCCATCCGGGCACCTATCTGGACAGCCCGTGGGAGGAGCATGAGCGCTTCAATCACCTGATGGTCGTCGTCCCGGCTGAGCTGACGCGCAAGGTGCTGCCCGGCATGGTGGAGCGCGACTTCGGCCGGATCATGCAGGTCGCCAGCCTCGCGGGTCACATGCCCGGCTCCAACGGCCATACGCTCTATGCCGCGGTGAAAGCCTATCTGATCAAATTCGCGGAAAGTCTGCATGCGGAGATGGAGGGCTCCGGCGTGCATGTCAGCGCGCTTTGTCCCGGTTTCACCATAACGGAGTTCCACGACGTCAACGGCACGCGCGAGGGCATCAATGCGCTGCCCGGTATCATGAAGATGAGCGCGGCGGATTGCGCCAGATTGGGCGCGGACGCGCTGGAGGTGAATAAGGACGTGTTCATCTCCGGCGGGTTCAACCGCTTTCTCGCCCGGCTCAACCGCGTGCTGCCCTCCGCTGTCGGCAAAAAGATGATGAAGAGCGGCTCAGGGTCCTACCGCAACACGGATGACGCTTTGATCCGCGAGGCGACGCAACGCGCCCGCGCCGGAATGGGAGGCCGCTGATGAGCGCCGACATGCAATCGAGTGACGGGCAATGTGACGACCGTGTCTTCGTCGCGCTCGATCTGCCGAGTGTCGAAGAGGCGCGCGCCATGGTCGAGCGGCTGGGCACATCCGTCGGCTCCTACAAGATCGGGCTGCAACTGCTGCCCATTGGCGGCGTCGGGCTGGGGCGGGAGCTGATGCGCGCGGGCAAGAATGTCTTCTTCGATTTCAAATTCCACGACATCGACGCGACGGTCGAAAAGGCCACGCGCTCCGTCGCGGGACTGGCGGGTGAGGCGTCGACGCTGCTGACGGTCCACGCCCGCCCCGACGTCATGCGTGCCGCCGTGCGCGGCAAGGCGGATAGCGCGCTGAAGGTGCTCGGCGTGACCGTGCTGACCTCGCTCGACAAACAGGCGCTGGAAGACATCGGCTATAACGACAATGCCGAAGCGCTGGTCATGCGCCGGGTGCGGCAGGCGCTGGATGCCGGAATGGACGGCGTGGTGGCCAGCCCGCTGGAGGCGGGTGCGATCCGAGCCATCGTGCCGGATGACTTTCTGGTGGTGACACCGGGCGTGCGGCCTGTGGGGGCCGATGCGGGCGACCAGAAACGAATTGCGACTCCCGCGGCGGCGCTAAGCTCGGGCGCGTCCCATCTGGTCATCGGGCGGCCGATCACGCAGGCGACGGATCCGCAGGCGTCTGCGCGCGCCATCATGGCAGAGATCGCGGGCGTGGATTTCAGGCTCGCATAGGCGCAAGAAAAAACCCGCCGTTCGGGCGGGTTTCTCCAATCAGTCGTGTGGTGCGGGCCTAGCGACAACCGAGACCGAAGCCGCCTTGCGGGCCGAAGCCGCCGTAGCGCGAGTAGTTCACGCCGCCGCAGCCGCGGTAGGCGGGAACGTTGACGGTGTAGGGCACGGGGACCGGGACGGGGTAGCGCACATAGACCACGGGGCGCACGACGCGGTAGTAGGTCGTGTTCGCGACCGGGCGGACTTCCTGGCGCACCACATTGTAGCAGCCCAGGACACGCGAGCCTTCAGCCGCGCCCATGACATTCACGGGGCAGTTGGTGGCCTGCAGGCTCTCGCCCGCGCCAAGATCCGGCGTGCCGGTGAAACCGTAGAGCTCGACATCGCCGCCCGTATAGGTGGAGCTGATGGAGCCGGAGCCGTAGGTGGCGGACGCCTGGCTGTCGCTCATCGTGTAGGATGTGGAGTAGCTGGAGCTGTAGCCAGAAGAATATCCTGCGGTCGAGGCGTAGCGCGTGCTGTCGAAATAGCTCGACAGCGGAGCCAGAGAACTCGTGCCTGTATAGCCAGAGGAGTAGCCGGACGAATAGCTCGGCGCGGAGACATAGCTGTGGCCGCCCTCATAATTGGCCATCTGGCCGCCGACGGCGTTGCAATAGGTGCCGCAGCCTGCCTGTGCGGCGCCGGCGAAGGCAAGACTGGTGACCAGCCCTGCTGAAATCTTGAGAGTGTGGGACAGGATCTTGGACACGAAAACCACCTTTGATGGACCTAAACCGAACATGTGTGCCCGCTTTGGCACTTGTGAGCATTGGCTCTGCAATGGCCGTGCCAATCAAGGGGATTCGTCTCGGGGGCGAAAAGGTTAACAAAACCTTCCCAGACGTTGCGGCTGCGCAACGATGTCGGGTGAGGGTTGCGAATACCTCGGTAAAGAGCAGTGAAAAGGCCGCCCCTCCCGCTTGGTGAGGCGGCCTATTCTTGACTAGAGCCTCTCGACTTTAGTGCGGATAGCGCGCCTCATAGGGCGACAGGCTGGGGTGGCAGGCATCCACGACCGGGCCCGGAACCGGAACCGGGACGGGGTAGGGCACACTGACGGTCGGGTTGACGACCTGCGTCGGCAGCTTGCGTTTGCAAATGACGGATGTGGCGATGGTGCTACCCATGACCGTGGGACCGGACACTTTCTCCCAATAGGAGCCATCCGCGCCGACATTGCTGGCGTAAGTCCCGTCGCCTTGGGCAATCGGTGCGCCGGCCTGACCAAACTGGGGAGCTTGGACGAAGCGCGGGGCTTGCATGACGGGTGCTGGCATGACGGGAGCACGCATGACAGGCGCTGGCATCACGGGACCACGCATCATCGGTGCACCGAAGCCCACGGGAGCGTTGTTCACGGCGCCGCGGATCGGAACGCCAGCCAGAGCAGGTGTAACGCTGCCCGGTGCAACGCGGTCGAGCACGGCCTGAGCGTTATAGGGATTGCGGTCGACGATGGAGGTCGGAACATGCGCAATGCCCGGTGTGATCGACAGATCGCCATAGATGCGCGGCGCGAATTTTGATGGATCATAGCCACCGCCGATCGCGACGACGCGTTCCTGTGGCACCGGCGGTGCCATCACGACAGGTGCGGGCTGAAATACCGGCTGTGCAACGGGCAGTGGGCGGGCCACCGGATTGTGCTGACGGCAATAGGTCGTACTAGTCGGATGGCAACCATCCGTGAAGCCGACAGGTGCGTCGCCGAGGCTGACCGGATTGGCCATACCGTGGATGCGCGTGATCTGCATATGCGGTGCGCGGGTAAAGTGCACGCTATCCATATGGTCATAGGGCGTAGCGCCGCGCACGGTCATCGGACCGAAATCCGCAGGCGCGCTGCCCTGATAGGATATGCCGGCATCGCAATTGCCAATACCGCCGCACACGCCGGGTCCGGCCTGCGCCGCACTTGCCATGGCGATCACCGCGATGACGGAAGAGACGCCGGAAATAAGGCTCTTGCGAGCTGCTGTAATGGCCATGATACGCCACTCCCACTTGTTCGCGGGAATAGCCCCGCCGATGAAATCTCAAAGCGGTAAGGGGCCTGGTCGAAACGGCGTTCAGAAATCGTAGGCGATACCGCCCCGTTCCCAATCGCCATACCGCGTCGGTTCCTCACCACTCGGACCCCCTTTTTCAGTGGGACGTGCTGCAAGTTCACGCGCGGCGCGGCGTTCGGCCGCTTCGCGGAGCGCCCGCTTTGCGGGTTCGCTCAAGATCTTGCCGGGCGCGGCGTTTTCCAACTCTGGCGTGTCATCTGACATATGCCGTAGCTAGGAACGCTTTGCCCCCACGTCAAACCGATCATCTGCGGTCCGATGTCCCGGAGCGATACAGGCGAAGGCTGAAAAAGCGGTGAATCGTTCCGCAACCGTATCTTTACCATGCTCGCGAGCGGTGGACCCGCATGGCGATGACGGCTAGGCGCGCCGCCATGTCAGACGACCGCAAACCTAACAGTTCTTCCCGATCAGGCTCTTCGGGCAAGCCGCGCAGCTCGAATGGCGGCGGCGGAGGCTATAAAGGCAAGGGCGGACCCAAGAGCGGTGGCGGCTATAAGGGCAAGAGCGGCGGGAGCCGAGATGGCAAGCCGTTTCGCGGCAAACCCGGCGGCGGATATAAGGGCAAGCGCGACGATGGACGCAAGGACGGAGAGCGCCGCTCTTTCGCCCCGAAGGAAAAGCTGACCAATGCCCAAGCCGCGCGCAAGGCGGCCGCCATGGCCGTCGCGGATGTGCTGGGCCGCGGCTTCCGGCTGGAAAGCAGTCTCGCCAAGAATCCCGCGCTCGACGGTCTCGACCCGCGCGACCGGGCCTTCTCCCGCGCGATTGCCGCGACGACGCTGAGGCGGCTTGGCCAGATCGACGCCGTCATCGACCCGCTGGTCAAGCGACCCCCGCCCGGACGCGTGCGCGCCTATATGCAGACAGCGGCCGCGCAGATGATCTTCATGGATGTCGCGCCTCATGCGGCGGTCGGCGACACGGTCACACTGATCAAGATGGACTCAAAGTCAGAGCCGTTCTCCGGCCTCGCCAATGCCGTGCTGCGCAAGGTGGCGGATATCGGCAAGGCGGAAGCCGCCAAGACCGCGCCGATCCGCAACTTCCCCGGCTGGCTGCGCGCCGATTGGACGCGTAGTTTCGGCAAGGCGGAAGTGCGCCGCATGGCGCTGCTGCTGACGCAGAGCCCGCCGCTGGACATTTCGGTGAAGTCGGACCCGGAAGGCTGGGCGAAGAAATTGGGCGGCTCGGTCATCGGCGGAAAGACCGTGCGTATGGACACGATCGGCAATGTCACCGCGCTGGAAGGTTTTCGTGAGGGTGAATGGTGGGCGCAGGATATCGCGGCCAGCCTGCCAGCGCGCGTGCTCGAAACACTCTCCGGCGGTTTGAAAGACAAGCGCGTGGCCGATCTCTGTGCCGCGCCGGGCGGCAAGACGCTGCAGCTCATCACCATGGGCGCGCAGGTGACGGCCGTCGATGTCTCTGAGGCGCGGACCAAGCGCCTGCACCAGAATCTGGAGCGCACGGGCTACCGCGCCGAAGTCGTGACGAACGATTTGGCGGATTACACGCCGGATGCGCTGTTCGATGCCGTGCTGCTCGACGCGCCCTGTTCGGCCACCGGCACCTTCCGCCGCCACCCCGACGTGGTTCACAATCGTCGCGAAAAGGACATCACGCCGCTGACCCGTTTGCAGGACACGCTGCTGACCCGCGCGGCCTCTCTCGTCGCGCCGGGCGGCGTGCTGCTCTATTCCGTGTGCTCGCTGCAACATCGTGAAGCGAAAGACCGCATCGAGAAAGTTAAGAAAAAACTGTCCGATTTTCGCCTTATTCCGATTCCAGTCCCTGAGGGGTTGAGTTTGCCGGAGGCACGAACGGAGGGTGGATGTTTGCGCATCCTGCCGCCCGACGCTCCCGACGGGCGCGGCATGGACGGGTTCTTTATCGCCGCCCTGCAAAGGGAGGCGTGACCCCGTAAAAGGAAACAGGAGTACACATCGTCGAACATTCTCATTTGGGAATGTCGGTCCCGCTAAGAGCACATTAACCAAGGTGTGGTGAGTATGGCTCCGTATTTGCGCCACCAAGGCGGGAATTGGCCCGGGACTTGAACGGCCCGCCGGCAAGATGTGTCAAAACGGGAGGCTCATATGAGCACGAAACAGATTGTCCGCCTCGGCCTGATGGCCAGTGTCGGCACCGCAGGCCTGATCATGGCCACCAGCGCCAACGCCCAGTCGCGTTACGGCAACACGATTTCGCAATATGAGTCAGGCCAGAACTGCGGCAAGGCTTGCGTCGCGCCCGCTCAGGGTCGCTACGCCGCGCCTGTCATGGCTCCGGCCCCCGCACCCATGGGCGCTCCGGTCTATGTTGACTGCGCGACCATGGGCACATGTGCTCCGGCTCCGACCTATCAGGCACCGGTCTACTCGCAGCCTGCCACGGTCTATTCCGCCCCGTCTACGAGCTATCAGCCCGCGCCGACCTACAGCCAAGCGCCTGCCAGCTGCCCGGCCGGTACGACGCCACAGTCTGACGGCACCTGCATGCAATCGGGCTCGACCTCCTACGGCACGACATCGACCTACAGCACGGATAGCTATTCGTCCGGCACGTCCTACTCCACGGGCGCCATGGCGGATTGCCCAGCTGGCACAACAGCCCAGTCGGATGGCACCTGCATGCAGGGCGGTTCCTCGTCCTACACGACACCGTCCTACGATACCGGCTACAGCAGCTCGACCAGCTACGACACGGGCTACGCCTCCACATCCGGCGCCATGGCGGACTGCCCCGCCGGTACGATGGCTCAGGCTGACGGCACCTGCATGCAGGGCGGCGGCTCTACCTACACCGGCCAATCGGTCGAGATCTACACAGGCGACGCGTCGACCACGATCGACACCGGCTATGGCTATCAGTCGGACGGCTCCTACGGCGCCAACGACTATCTGCCGATCCGCAAATAGGTCTAAGCCTGTCGCGAAACGAACAACCCGCTCCGGTCACGCCGGGGCGGGTTTTTTCATACGCGCTTCTTTATGCGCGCTTCGAGGCAGGTCGAGGCGCTGCGCAGCAGCTGAGCCGCAGATGAATGTTAAGCGCGGGTCCGGCTCGCCACATTGCGGACATGCTCGGGCGCTGTTAGGTGGGAGCGCAACGTTTTCGCCTGCCCATCCCATTTCCCGGCCCAGGATCTGCTCGTGACCTTAACACCTGATAAAGTCCTGATTTCCCCGTCGATCCTCTCCGCCGACTTTGCCGCGCTGGGGGCCGCTGTGCGCGATGTCGATGCGGCGGGTGCGGACATGATCCATGTCGACGTGATGGACGGCCATTACGTGCCCAATATTACGATCGGCCCGGCGGTTGTGAAGGCACTGCGCCCACACTCCGATAAGCCGTTTGACGTGCACCTCATGATTGCGCCGGTTGATCCCTACATCGACGCCTTTGCCGATGCGGGCGCGGACATTCTGTCGATACACCCGGATGCCTCGCCGCACACTCACCGCAGCCTGCAGTCGATCCGGGCGAAGGGCCTCAAGCCCGGCATCGTGCTCAACCCCGGCACGCCCGTCTCCGTGCTGGAGCCGCTGATCGAGCTGACCGACATGATCCTCGTGATGAGCGTCAATC
The DNA here is from genome assembly GCA_937923575.1 of uncultured Algimonas sp. Classification (GTDB taxonomy): domain Bacteria; phylum Pseudomonadota; class Alphaproteobacteria; order Caulobacterales; family Maricaulaceae; genus Litorimonas. Next base: position 29,461 of record CALDUL010000036.1, on the reverse strand, counting down.
CGGGCTTTGGCGGGCAGAGCTTTATCGAGAGCCAGCTGCGCAAGATCGAACGTATTCGCAGCCTCATCGACGAGACGGGCCGAGACATCATCTTGGAAGTCGATGGCGGTGTGAACCCGCAGACGGCTCCGCGCTGCATTGCGGCGGGCGCCAACGCGCTGGTCGCGGGTTCCGCCGTGTTCAAGGGCGCGGGATCTCTGTCGGACAATATCAGCGCCCTTCGTCCTGCCGCTTCGCGTTCCGCCAACTCACGTTCGGCTGCCTAAGCGGCCCCGATGGGCAAACCCAGCATATCCGCCGCCCTGAGTGGCAATGGGCGCGTCTCTCTGACCGATGCGTTGCGCCGCAAGGCGGGCGATGTGCTGGGACCGTTGCGGCCCAATCCGGCGGGGCTGCGCCGGTCCGCGCCGCCCATGGTGCGCAGCGGCCCTGTCTCGCTATTCGGCGATGCCAAGGTGGGTGCGGAGCTGCTGGCCGGACAGTTCCGCTATGGCGGGCAGGGCGTGGATGTCGGCGCTCCCGAAATCATTTCCACCGCCATGCGCGACGGCCATCCCTTCTCCGCCTCACTGCCCAGCGAACGCTTTGCGGATTTTGTGCATGGCTTTGATTGGCTGGCGGATTTGCTGTCCTGTGACGGCGGGGCGGCGCGCGCGGGCAACTGGCTTGCGACCTGGGCCGAATTGTTTCCGGTGTCCGGCACGGGCGTCAACGCCTTTGCCATGAAGACGGACCGTCTCGGTCGGCGTCTATTCCATTGGGGTGCAGCGCTTGGCTCGCTCCCGGAAAGCGCCGCCATCAACGATAGCTACTCGCGGCAGATGCACCGGCTGCGCGCCCGGCTCGGCGATGTTTCGCCCGGTCTGCCGCGTCTCTACGCCCAGGCGGCGCATGTCCTTTTCGGCGCGCAATTGTCCGATGCCGGGTCCTGGCTCTCCAAGGGCATGGACGGGCTCGACGCGGAGCTGTCCGCGCAGATCCTGCCCGATGGTGGGCATATCAGCCGCAGCCCGGCGATCACGGCAGAGTCCCTGCGCCTGCTGCTGATCACGGACAGCATTCTCGGTGCCCGTTCGCTCGGCGGCTCGAACGCTTTGGGCCGCGCGATCGACCGGATCGGCCCGATGGTGCAGACGTTGCGCCACACGGACGGCGGTCTCGGCGTGTTCCACGGCGGTGGGCAGGGCAACCCGGCGCGGCTGGGCGCGATGATCGGCGCCGCGCCCGGAGAGCCGCAACCCTTTGCCTTTGGCCCGCATTCCGGTTTTCACCGCGTCACGGCGGGCGACAGCGTGCTCCTGCTCGACACGGGCGATGCGCCGCGCCGTCCCTTCGACACCCTTGCTCATATCGCGCCCTTGGCTCTGGAATTGTCCACGGCCGATGGCCGATTGATCGTAAATTGCGGCGCGAGCGCTGGCGTTTCGCCCAGTTGGCGCAGGCCCGTGCGCGCGGCCGCCGCTCATAGCACATTGATTCTGGACGATCTGTCGCCCGGTTCGCTGCTGGAGCCGGGTTTTCGCGCCGACATGTTGGGAGACGCGATCCTGCGCGCTCCGGGCCAGGTGTCGGCCCGCCGCAAGGAGCAGAACAGCGGTATCTGGTTGGAAACCAGCCATGAGGGCTATAAGGATAGCTACGGTCTGGTTCACAGGCGGCGCATCTTCATGGGGGAAGACGGCGATGACATACGCGGCGAAGACAGCCTTTTCGTGCCTGTGGGTTCGGCTCCGTTGCGCCGCGACCAGATCCCCTATTGCGTGCGTTTCCACTTCCATCCGGATGTCCGCGTGAGCCTCGCGCAGGACCTCTCCTCCGCTCTGCTGGTGCAGCAGGGCCGCGCCGCCTGGCGTTTTCGCACGGATGGCGGCCCGCTCTCGGTCGAGCCGTCGGTCTATCTCGGCAGCTCTGCCCGCCCCGTGCGCGCGCAGCAGCTCGTGATCCGCGGTCAGGCCTTTGGCGATGGGGACGGCACGGGTCGGGGCAATTGTGTGCGCTGGTCCTTGCGACAGCTGCGTTCGCGTGAGCTGAAGACGCGCCCGCTGACACCAGAGCAAGCCGCTAAGCAAGCGTCCGAGCAGGAGGCGCCGCGCTGATGGCCCACTCTCGTAATACTCATGCTCGCAAGAACAAGAGGAGCGCTCAACGGGCGAAGGCCGAGCACGCGCCGTCCTTCCGCACCTTCTGGCTCGTGATGATCGATGCCGTGCTGGCCTGGACGGCGATGTTGATGAGCGTGCGCTGGCGTCACGATGTGTCGGGCACGCCGGTGCAGGCCGATATCGACTATAAATCCGCCTTCGTTGCGGGCGCGGTCACCATCGTCACCTGGTACGTCATGCGCCAGGACCGCGCGATCTGGCGCTTCACCTCTCTGTCCGACTTCCGCCGTCTCGGCTCCGGCGTGCTGATCGTCATGCTGATCGTGCCGCTGGTCATGTTCCTCGGCTTCGACCGCGGTGAGTTCTTCCCGCGCGGTGCGCCGGTCGCAGCCGCGCTGCTGCTGTTCGGCTTCATCCTGCTGTCGCGTCTGATCGTCATGGTCGTGCAGAACGGCGACTTCCGCGCCCTGTGGCGGGCGCCGAGCTTGAATGCGCAGGACGCCGTGCTGGTCGGCAATGCGTCCCATCTCTACAATTATCTGCGCGACACCTCGCGCCGGGAGAGCGCGGAAGGGTTCAACCCCGTCGGGCTGATCGAGACATCCGGGCAATATGGCGGCCGTTCCATTCGTTCGGTCCCCGTGCTGGGCACGCCCGAAGACCTGATGGATATCTACCCGCCGCTCAATTCGCGCCGGGACAAACCTGTTCACATCATCAGCCTGGACCCGACGCCCGACCGCGCGCAGACGGCGCAGCTGATCAAAATCGCTTCGCAGCTCGGCGCGCCGCTGGGCCGCGCGCATAAGGGCGCGTCCGAACCGCTCACCGAATTCGAAGCGTCTGACTTGATCGGCCGCGAACCGCGCCATCTCGACATGATCCCGGTCTCGGACATGATCTCCGGCCGGCGCGTGTTGATTACCGGTGCGGGCGGCTCGATCGGCTCGGAACTGGCGCAGCAGATCGCCCGCCTGGCGCCGAGCCATCTGGCTCTGGTCGATATCAGCGAGCTCAATCTGTACAATCTGGAGCGCCGTCTGTCGCCCATGCGTCCGGCGTCGGACCCCGCGCCGTGGCGGACCTATCTCGCGGATGTCTGCAGCGCGGGCCGCATGTCGGAAATCTTCAAGGCGGAGCGCCCGGAGATCGTGCTCCACGCGGCGGCGCTCAAACACGTGCCCCTAGGCGAGCGCAACCCGGTCGAAACCCTGCGCACCAATGTGCTGGGCACCTCCGTGACGCTCGACATGTGCGACCTCTACGGGGTCGAGCATTTCGTGCTGATCAGCACGGACAAGGCCGTCGATCCGGTCAATGTGATGGGGGCAAGCAAACGCGTGGTCGAGCTTCTGACGCTTGCCCGCCAGAGCCAGATTCCGAATATGCAGGCGTCTGCCGTGCGCTTCGGCAATGTGCTCGGCTCGACCGGTTCCGTCGTCACATTGTTCGAAAGCCAGATCGCCGAAGGCGGGCCCGTCACCGTCACTCACGCCGATATGGAGCGCTATTTCATGACGGTCGAAGAAGCGTCCTCTCTGGTGCTGCAGGCCGCTGCCATTGCCGCTGCTGAGGATGAGGAGAACGGCCGGAACGATAGCTACGTCTATGTGCTGGAAATGGGCGAGCCGGTGAATATCGGCCAGCTCGCGCGTAACCTGATCCGTCTGCGCGGCAAGGTGCCCGGCGTCGATATTCCGATCCGCTACACCGGTCTGCGTGCGGGCGAAAAGTTATCCGAGACGCTGACCCATGGCGAGGAAAGCCTCACCCCCACCAACGTTAAGGGCATCAACCGGTTTGACGCCTGCGTGGTGGAGCCCGAAGCCCTGCTGGGGCAAGTGGACGATCTGCTCGAAGCCATGTCGCGCCGCGACCGCGCGCATATAAAAACCGCGCTTTCCGCCATTCTCGCCGGCTTTGTCCCCAATGACACGCTCGACGGCCTGCCCGTCATGCACGACCTCCCGGACCTGCCGGAGATCGAGCGGCTGTAAACTGGGGCGGCCGAGGCCAGTCTAGTCACAGCTTGCTGTCGCCTGCGCCTTGGCAGGGGGGGCGCAAAAGCGCAGAGGTGCGGCGATTCTCCCGCGCTCTCACGGATTCCCGTTATGCCCGCTCCCAATCCCGATCTTCCCGCCTTCGACGTCCATCGCCACCGCCCGGTCCGCCGCGCGCTGCTGAGCGTTTCCGACAAGTCCAAGCTGGTCGAGCAGGCGCGCGCCCTGTCCGAGCTGGGTGTGGAGCTGCTCAGCACGGGCGGCACGCGCCGCGCCATCGCGGAGGCCGGACTGGACGTGCGGGACGTGTCGGACGTGACGAATTTCCCGGAAATGATGGATGGTCGCGTGAAGACGCTCCATCCGGCGGTGCACGGCGGCCTGCTGGGCGAGCGCGACCTGCCGTCTCATGTCGCGGCAATGAGCGAGCACGACATCCCCGAAATCGACCTGCTGATCGTCAATCTCTACCCGTTCGAACAAGCTGTCGCGGCCGGTGGCTCCTATGAGACCTGCGTCGAGAATATCGACATCGGCGGCCCCGCTATGATCCGCGCGGGCGCGAAGAACCACGCCCATGTTGCGGTCTGTGTCGACGCGGACGATGTCGACGCGGTCATTGCAGAACTGCGCGGACATGACGGCCAGACGTCGGGTCAGCTGCGTCAGCGCCTGGCCCACAAAGCGTTTGCGCGTACGGCTCACTATGACGCCGCGATCAGCAATTGGTTCGCGCAGCACCTTGCCGACATGAGCCCCGACTACCGCGTGCAGGGTGGTTCGCTGAAACAGTCGCTCCGGTATGGCGAGAACCCGCACCAGACGGCGAGCTTCTATTCCGACGGGACCGACCGTGCAGGTGTGGCGACTGCTGAACAGCTCCAGGGCAAGGCGCTCTCCTATAACAACATCAACGATACCGACGCCGCCTATGAGCTGGTCGCCGAGTTCGGCGATGCGAGGTCAGGCGCCAAGCCGGCTGTCGCCATCATCAAACACGCCAATCCTTGCGGCGTCGCGGTCGCAGACGATTTCCAGACCGCCTATAAAAACGCGCTCGCCTGCGATCCCGTCAGCGCATTCGGGGGCATCGTCGCGCTTAACGGCGTGCTGGACGAGGACACGGCCAAGCTGATCACCAAGGTCTTCACCGAAGTCGTCATCGCACCCGAAGCCACAGAGGCCGCCATCCGGCACTTCAAGAAAAAGAAGAACCTGCGCCTGCTCATCGCGGGCGATGTGCCGGATGTCTCGGCCCGCTCGCTCACCTACCGCAATGTGGCGGGCGGCATTCTGGTGCAGGACCGCGACACAGGTCATGTGAGCGAGGGCGACTTCAAGGTCGTGACCAAGCGCGCGCCCACAGAGTCCGAAATGCACGATCTGAAAATGGCTTGGCGTGTTGCCAAACACGTCAAATCCAACGCCATCGTCTATGTCAAAGGCGGCGCGACGGCCGGGATCGGCGCGGGCCAGATGAGCCGCATCGACGCCGCCCGTATCGCCGCGCGCAAGGCCGAGGACGCGGCCGAGACCGCTGGCTGGGACGCGCCGCGCACGACGGGATCGGCCGTCTCATCGGATGCGTTCTTCCCCTTTCCCGACGGCATGCTCGCCGCCGCCAAAGCCGGCGCGACTGCGGTGATCCAACCCGGCGGCTCCATCCGCGACCAGGAAGTCATCGACGCTGCCGACGAGGCCGGTCTGGCCATGGTCTTCACCGGCATGCGCCACTTCCGGCATTAGCGTGTGGCACCATTCGCATCTCCAAAAGACTTTAACGAGGTTATAGCTGAACCCAGTATCGCGTTGTTCAGAGCGAACCCGGCAGGCTATCGGGAGGGGTTCTATAGCTTCCTTGCTGTTGATGCGCTTGCCGCTCAGATTTACGTCGCTGCGAAAGCCCTTGATCTATCAACCTCTAGGGACGACTCGCATTTTCGTGGCGAACTTGCAGATGAGTGTGAGCATTTCCGAATAGTACGAGATGTGGCGAAAGCGCTTAAACATTGTGAGCTGAAGCGCGGAAGCCCACTGCTAAAGCGAGCGTCCGATTGTAAAGTCGGGGCTAGAAATTTCGGGTCAGGCTTATTCGGCGTCGGGTCTATTGGCGGAAGAGACCTAATGGTCGAGATCAGCCCTGAGCGTGCTAAACATGCAATTTCTGAAATCATCCTGGCTCACCGATTTTTGTTAGGGAGTTTCAGTCGATGGGGCCTCTAAGCAACACCCCGCTCCACCACGGCCACTGCCATTGCGGGACTGTGCGCTTCTCTGTCCGTTCGGCGCTGGCGGAGTTCACGACCTGTGACTGCTCGCTTTGCGCGATGCGTGGGGCGTTGATGGTGAAGGTGCCGGAAGCCGAGCTGACGGTGGAGGCGGGCTCGGACGCGCTGACGCTCTATCAGTGGAATACGCGGATCGCGCGGCACTACTTCTGCAGCCGCTGCGGCATCTATGTCTTTCACAACAAGCGCGCGGCGCCGGATCATTTCGGTGTGAATGTGCGCTGTCTCGATGGGGTGAGTGCAGAGGCCGCGCCGCACCGCGCGACCAAGGGCGATGATATGAGCGTCGTCGTTGACGATGCGCCCGATCATTGGCCGGGCCCGCGGGCGTAATCGCCGCTAGCCGCCCGTAAAGCGCTTGACCTGTTTCACGCTCGGGCTCGGGCCGATCTCATAGGGGGCGTCAATGCGTATGGCGTCCGCGCCCAGCGCTTCGATCGCCTTGACCGAAACGAAGCGCGTGCCGTCATAATCCTCGAACTCCGGCTCTCCGACATCGGCGCCTGCGCGGGTGGCAAACACCTTGGGCGGCGTTTCGCGATTGGGGTGACGCACGGCGATATGGGTGAACTTCGGGACCAGCATCGCCATCGCTCCGGCCAGCTTCTTGTAATGCGAGCGCCCGTCCTTCAGCCCGTCCTCGATATCGGCGAGGTCATGGGTGCCGGGGGTGCTCATCCAGAGCACATCCATCGACAGGCCGCCGCGGTAGCCGCGCTCGCTGCGCAGCCGCCCCTCGCGAGTGGGATCGACAACGCAGACCTGAGCAGCCTCGGATGTGCTGCCCAGCGCATCAGCCAGGCTGGGCGTGATAAAAATATTATCGCGCACGGGCGAGAAATCGAAGCGGGTGACGCTGCCCGCGTCTCGAACCTCGACATGCGAAGGCGGCGCTTCGCTCGGCTCGAGCCACACGGACATCGGCATATGGAAGTTCACGCGGTCGCGCTTCTCGGACTTCATGTCGGCGCGCTTGCGCATCGGCTTGGCGAAGCTGTCCGTGTCGAAACAGTATTCAGGCCCCAATCTTTCGGGGGTCTGCGTTTCGGGCGCTGCATCGTCAGCGAGAGCGGGCGCGGACAGAGCGAGCGACAGGAGCAGGAGAAGAATAAGGCGCATGGCTGTCATCAAACGGCCGCGGCGCGGGCTGCCAAGTTAAACTCCGCTCATCACACCTATTCTGGGGCAATCGTAACGACACCGCCTCTCGACGGCTCAGGCGCGCGGGCTTAAGGAGGCGGTATGTCCAAGCCTGCGTTCCGCATCGTCCTGTTGCTCACCTTCGCCGCCTGTCTGTCGGCTTGCGGGATCAAGGGCGATCTCGACCGACCCCCGCCACTCTGGGGCGCGAAGACCGATACGGCGCCCGCGACAGCTCCCGCAGGCGACTCCGACGCGCTGGACCGCCCGACCGAGCCAAGCCTTGAAGACGAGGACGACGGACCGGGTTACGGCGTCGACGTCGCGGATTAGTCCGTGCGCCATTTCGATCATCATGACGGCGTGCTCCATGCCGAGGGCGTGCCCCTGCCAGACATAGCGCGCGCGGTCGGCACGCCGATCTATGTCTATTCCAGCGCGACATTCGAGCGGCACTACCGCGTGTTTGCGGACAGTTTTGACGGGCTCGACACGCTGGTCGCCTATAGCGTCAAGGCCAATAGCAACATTGCCGTGCTGGCCCTGCTGGCGAGCCTGGGTGCGGGCGCGGATGTCGTCTCGGGCGGGGAGCTCGCCCGTGCGTTGATCGCGGGCATTCCGGCGGACAAGATCGTGTTTTCCGGGGTCGGCAAGACCCGCCGCGAAATGGCCGACGCGCTGGAGGCGGGCATCCGCGTCTTCAACGTTGAGAGCCTGGCCGAGCTCGAAGCGCTCAACGATGTCGCTCTGTCGATGGACGCGCGCGCGCCCGTGGCCTTCCGCGTCAACCCCGACGTTACGGCCGGCGGGCATGAGAAGATCAGCACGGGCAAGAAGGAAAACAAGTTCGGCATTGCGTGGAGCCAGGCGGAAGCGGCCTATGCGCGCGCGTCCGAGCTGTCCGGCATCGAGATCGTCGGCGTCGACGTTCACATCGGCAGCCAGATCGATGACCTCGCCCCGTTCGAAGTCGCCATAGAAAAGGTCGGCGGGCTGATCGCGCGATTGCGCGCGCAGGGCCACACCATCCGCTCCTTCGACATCGGCGGCGGGCTCGGCATCCCTTACGGGGACAACAATCGCACGCCGCCGCCCCCGAGCGAATACGGTGCGCTGGTCAAGCGGCTCACGGCCGGGCTCGACGTGCAGATGATTTTCGAGCCGGGCCGTATGATTGCGGGCAATAGCGGCGTGCTGCTGAGCGAAGTGCTCTATGTGAAAAAGGGCGAAGACCGCGACTTTCTGATCATCGACGCGGCCATGAACGACCTGCTGCGGCCCGCGCTGTATGATGCGTTCCACGACATGGAAGCGGTGGTCGCGCCCGGTCGCGCGGCAAAGGACGCCAGCTACGATGTGGTCGGCCCGATCTGCGAGAGCGGCGACACCTTCGCCAAGGCCCGCGACATGCCCGAGATGAAAGCTGGAGACCTGCTCGTGCTGCACTCGGCCGGGGCTTACGGCGCGGCGCAAAGTAGCCAGTACAACACCCGCCCCCTCGTGCCCGAAGTTATGGTACGCGGCGACCGGTTCGAGGTCATCCGCGAACGGCCGAGCGTGGCGGAGATCCTGCGCAGCGAGCGCATCCCCAATTGGGACTGAGCCCGCACGAGACCCCGCACGCGAGACAAAGTGACCGTGACTGATAATTTACACGACAGTTCGAACCGGTTCGGGTTAGCCTAGAGCGTGGAGTCCCATCGTCCAGATCTGCCAGCGCGTCTGGCTCGCCTCGCGACCCTGTCGCGCGCGCGGCTGCTCTGGGAGACATATGCACCTGTGTTGGCATTGCCCGTGCTGGTCGTCGCGCTGTGGCTGATCGCGAGCCTGATCGGCGCATGGGAGGTGCTGGGCGATCCGGTCCGCCTGCTCGCGCTGATTGCCGTACTCGCGGTCATTGTGCGCGGCGCGCTCAAGTCGCGGCGTCTACGCGTGCCGACGCGGTCCGACGCGCTACGCCGACTGGAACAGACGGCCGGGCTGGAACACCGCCCTCTGGATACGCTCCAAGACGCCGCCGTCGTCTCGCCCCGCCTCTGGCCTGCCCATGTGCGGCGCGCAAAAGAGCAAGCGGACACGATCACCCGCGTCGGCCGCACGCCCGCGCTCACGCCGATCGACCGCTATGGCCTGCGGATTATCGCGCCGATTGCGCTCATCATCGCGTTGGTCCTGGCTTGGGGCGTCGGGGCGGAGCGGCTACGGCGATCCTTGAGTCCGTCCGCACTGCCGCTCACCAACCCCAATGCTGTGCGGTTCGAAGCCTGGATCGATCCGCCCGAATACACGGGCCGGCCGCCGGTCTATGCGCAAGGAGCGGGCACGCTTAATGCGCCCATTGGCTCCACGCTCGTGATCCGCGCGTCTGGCGCAAAAGGCTTGCCGCGGCCAAAGTACACACAGGCCGACCCGCGCGTGTCCAAATTCATCGATCTGCGCCGTCTGGGCGATCAGGCCTTTGATGCGCGCACGACTGTCGACGGCGCCGCAACGCTGGACTGGCGCATCGGCTGGCGGCGCAAGACGCTGCAGATCGAGACCATACCCGACGCGGTGCCGGAGATCGAGATCACGACTCCGCCCGAAGCCGACAAGCGTGACCGGCTGGTCGTGGGCTTTTCGGCATCAGACGATTACGGCGTGGAGCGCGTGGTGCTGGAAATGGTCGAGCTGACTGATGACGTCTCCGCCGACACGCTGTTCGACGACAATGTCATGCAGGCCGAGACCGATGCGGGCGCGTTCAAGGACGCCGAAGAGCGTGAGCTCAAGCTCGACCTCACCCGCCATCCACTGGCCGGGCGCAAGGTCGCCGGACGGCTGGTCGCGATCGACGGTGCGAAACAGCGCGGTGTCTCCGAGCCCGCCTTCTTCACCGTGCCGGACAAGATCTTCGTCGAACCGCTCGCCAAAGCCATCATGGAGCAGCGCGCCCTGTTGATTGCGGGAACGACGGATAACCAATCCTACGCGCCCATGCCGACCGAAGAACCCGATCTCGACGCCAGCGACGGCGAGTTCGACACGGATCAGAGCGCATGGCGGCTGGACCGCGCCCCAGCGCAAGTGCGGCGCACGGCGGAACTGATCCGCGCCGTCACGCAATTTCCGGACCCCGGCGTGTTCAACGACCCGGTCGTCTATATGGGACTGCGCCATGTCGACCGTGGCCTGCGCTATGCGCGCTCTGTAGACGAGCTGTCGGGTCTGCCGGATCATATGTGGTCGCTGGCGTTGCGGGCAGAATTCGGCGTGCTGGGCACGGCCTTGCAGGAAATGCGAGAGGCGGAAGCGGCCTTGCGCGAAGGTATCGCCCGCCGCGCCCCGCAGCGCGAAGTCGACACGCTCTTCACCCGATATAACGAGGCCGTCGACGCCTATATGGAAGAGCTGCGCAAGAACGCGACGGTCGGTGAGGAGCAAGAGGGCGGCGGCGGCGGTTCCATGGGCTCGACCGACGAGATACAGGAATTGCTCGACGCCATCGAAGAGGCCAACCGCATCGGCGACACCGAAGGCGCGCGCATCGCTTTGGCGCAGCTGGCCGAGCTGCTGGAGAACATGCAGATACAGCTCAATCCCGGCGGGGAGGGCGGCGACGGCGAGCCATCGGAGAACGAGATGACCGAGGAGCTGCGCGAGCAGCTCGAAGAGCTGGCCGAGCTGCTGGGCGATCAGCGCGATCTGCAGGACGAGACACGACAGGCCGAGCGCGAGGAGCTGGCCGAGGAGTTCGGTGCTGAGCCGAGCCCGGGCGAAGGCAGTCAGCAGGGCGAGCCATCCGGTAATCAGCCAGGCAGCCAGTCGGGCGGCAGGTCTGGCAGTGAATCAGGCAATGAGTCTGGCAATGAATCTGGGCGCGAACCCGGCGACTCCGGTGAAGACAGCCGCGCGACCGGTGATGACCTCTCGCGCCGTCAAGCCGAATTGCAGGCGCTGGTCGATGGCCTGTTCGAACGGCTCAACGGCGAGACCGCGCGGGGCGAAGACGGGGACGAACCCGGTGCTGGCGGAGAAGAGACCGGCGAGGAGGGTTCCGGCGGCGGCGAGGAAGACCCCGACGGTCAGCCTGGACCCGGCGCTCAGATCGGTGAAGGTATTTCGGACGAGGCCCGCGAGCAGGCTGGATCGGCCTTTGGCCAAGCGGGCGAGGCCATGCGCCGATCCGAGGATGCGCTCGGTTCAGGAGAGCTTGGCGACGCGCGTCAGGCGCAGTCCGATGCTATTGCCGCGCTGCGCGAAGCGGCCGAGATTCTCTCCGAGGAAATCGGTCGTCTTGGCGAGGAAGAGGGCGAGGGCACGGGTGAGGGCGAGGACGGCGAAGGCGGCGTCGACGCGCTGGGCCGCAGCAATGACGGGTTTAACGACCAGGGCGCCGACATAGACATCGATGCGCGCGACAATGCGCAACGCGCCCGCGAAATTCTCGAAGAACTCCGCCGCCGCGCCTCAGAGGCCGAACGCACGCCGGAAGAGCAGGAGTATCTGGATCGGCTGTTGAAGCGTTTTTAGGGTGTGGTCGGACGGGCCGGTGGGTCCAAGCCGCGTTCTATTCGACCGACTGCGCGCCCCAGAGTTGGGAGCGTTTGGCAAAGCCCTTCAGGCCATTGTCTGTTTCCACACGGCAGAAGCCGGTCTGGTCGCAATCGCTGAGCCGTAGCAGTGCGCCGCGTTCGATACGGGCGACGGCGCGCGCGCCGGTTTCGGCCTTGTTCAGCATCTCCATGTTGCGGGTCGCAATGGCGCGGCGTTCGCCGGACAGGGCGGGTTTGCGCACCCAAGCTTCGTCGCCGTGAATGTCGCGCACCTTGCGCCACATTTCGGTCTCCGCGACGACGACAAGCGGCAGGCCCCGGCGCTGATACTGATAGGCGATCGGATGGGCGCGGCTGGGGCCGGTGCGTGCATTGACCTTGCCGAATTTCAGCGACACGAAGCGCGGCACGTCAAAGCCGGACGGCGTATAGTTAGACGATACGCGGTAAATATCCTCGAGCGGGGCGGGCGCGTCCTTGATGACGATGGTGCGGGTCGAGTCCTGCGCGGACGCGGCGCCGCACAGACTCAACGTTAGCGCAGCCGCTGCGAGGGATCGAATCAGGATTGTGTTTTTCGCCGCCATGGCACAATCCTCACGCCACAGCGTTAATCGTCGGTTAAGCGGGATTAACGCGCCTCGGCGCATCGGCCTTCGCCCTTGCCTTTGGCGCCCTCAAAGATGACATGGTTCCGAGATGAGCTCACTGCCGACAAATCCTCGCGTAATCACGACGCGCCGCCTGCCGGACAGTGTCGAGACGCGGATGAGCCAGCTCTTCGATGCTGTGCTGCGCAAGAACGATACGCCGATGAGCGCGGATGAGCTGCGCGCGGCAGTTGCCGATTGCGACGTCTTCGTGCCGACCGTGACGGACGATATCGACGCCAGCGTGATCGAAGCGGCCGGGCCGCGGTTGAAGCTCATCGCCAATTTCGGGGCAGGGACCAATCACATCGACGTCGGCGCGGCGCATGCCCGCGGCATTACCGTGACCAACACGCCCGGTGTACTGACCGAAGACACAGCCGATCTGACCATGGCGCTGATCCTGGCCGTGCCGCGTCGGCTTGTCGAAGGCGACCGCCGCCTGCGGGCCGGCGAGTTCGACGGCTGGGGCCCGACGCATATGCTGGGCCACCGCGTGCGGGGAAAACAGCTGGGCATATTGGGGCTGGGCCGGATCGGCAGCGCAGTGGCGCGCCGGGCGTCCGCATTCGGGCTCGGCGTTCACTATCACAATCGCCGCCGCGCACCGGAGTCGATCGAGCGCGAGCTGGACGCGACCTGGCATGCGGAACTCGAGGATATGCTCCATACTGCGGACATCCTCTGCATCACCGCGCCGCTGACGCCGGACACGCGCCACATAATCAACGCGCGCGCTCTGTCGCTGATGAGCCCGGACAGCTATCTCGTGAACACCTCGCGCGGCGGTATCGTCGATGAGGCCGCGCTGGCCGACGCGCTGCGGGCGGGCCGGATCGCCGGTGCCGGGCTCGACGTCTATGAGGGAGAGCCGCTGCCGCATCCTGACCTCCTCGCTCTCGATAACGTGATTCTCGCCCCGCATATCGGATCGGCTACTCATGAGAGCCGTCAGGAAATGGGCGAGAAAGTGCTGATCAATATCCGCGCCAAGATGGACGACCATGCCTGCCCCGACCGCGTGCTGCCGCCGGGCGTCGGCATGTCCATGGCGAGCTAGGTAAGGCCCGCCGAAAGAGGCCAGTTAGGAATATCCGATGACCAAAGCCATGATGATCGCGACGGCCTCACTCCTGCTCGGGGCCTGTACGGCGTCCGATATTAGCGAGCCCGCCCCCGCAGCCCCCGCGCCGCAAGCGACTGCACCGGAAGCCCCGGCGTCCGAGACTGTCACTCTGGGCGCGCTACCCGAGGAGCCCAAGCTCCGCGTCGAGGCGATCAGCGAAAACCTTCACGTCATCTTCGGTCCCGGCGGCAATATCGGCGTGAGCAGCGGGCCGGACGGTGTCGTGCTGGTCGACGACAAATTCGCGGCAAACTCAGAGGAAATCCTCTACCGCATCGGTGAAATCACCGCAGGCAATGGTGCGAGCTCCGACCTGCTGTTTGTGATCAACACGCACCTGCACGGCGACCACTCCGGATCCAATGCCGAGATGGCGGCGGCGGGCGGGCTTGTCATGGCGCATGACAATGTACGCGCGCGCATGGGCACGCGCTATATGAACAAGGCGTTCGGTCGAGAGCAGGCGGTGCAGGACCGCGCAAAATGGCCCGTCGTGACGTTTTCCGATCGCACCAGCCTGCATTTCAACGGCGTCACGGCGCATGCGCTGCACACCCCGTCCGGCCATACGGACGGCGATACGCTGGTCCATTTCGTCGAGCCCAATGTCATTCACATGGGCGACAATCTGTTCCTGAACATGTTTCCTTTCGTGGACGTCGATGCGGGCGGAAATATGCAGGGCATGATCGACGCGCATGACGTCGCGCTCGGCATCGCCAATGCGGACACGGTCATCATCCCGGGTCACGGGCCGATCACGGACGTCACCGGGCTGACCGAGGCGCGCGACACGCTCCAGGCCGTTCTTGACCGCGTGCGCGTGCGCAAGGACCGCGGCGAGAGCCTGCAGGCGATCATCGACGCCGATCCGCTGGCCGATTTTGCCGCGCTCGAGAGCTTCATCGACCGGCCCGCCATCATCACGGCGGCCTGGCGTTCGCTCGGCGGGGCGTTTCCAGCAGGCGAATAGGGATTCACCTCACGCGCGAAGCAGCTTGCGCAGCGACGGCGCGCGCGGCGATAGCGGTGCCAAGGAGAAATCTCGCCATGAAAAAGCTCACCGCCGCTCTCGCACTCACCACAGCCTTCGCGCTTCCCACTGCCGCTTTTGCCGGCTGCGGACCGTGGCAGCAGGGCAGCACATCGGTGTCCTGCGAACAGGGCGTGCAGGTCTTCCGCAGCTCACAGCCGCACTTGCCGTCGATCAGCCCGACGAATGCGGCAAAGCTCGACATCCAGCGCGCGACACTTGCTCAACGACAGCGCGAGGCACAGGCTCGCGACCGTATCGCGCGCGACCGCGTCGCGCTGGATTACGCCCGGCTGAACCAGACCGACTATCTCTACCGCGATCTTAACAGCCCGCTGCGCCAGACCGGATTCAATACGGGCTTTAGTAACGGCTTCGTTGGCGGTTTTGGCGGCGGCTTCGTTCCGGGCTTTCAGGGCGGCTTCGCGCCCGGGTTTCAGGGTGGATTTCAGCGCGGCTTCGCGCCCGGATTTCAAGGTGGTTTTCAAGGTGGCTTTCGGGGCGGTTTGCGCAGTCAGCGGGTCGCCATCGGCACGCCAGCTCGCGGACAGCTCGCGCCCGTGCGCGGTGTCGCCCAGCCCATCGCCGCACCCGCGCGCCGCGTGACGTCCCGCCCCGTCACAGCACCGCGTCCCATGCCTGCCGCACCGATGAAGAAGCACTACTAGGCCCAGTTTTCCCCAGCGCATCGGCGCATGCCCCCTAGAGCGTCGGCGCACGCACCCTAGCGCGTCGGCGCATGAAAGTCCGGCGGCTTGCGCGCGAGCCAGCGGATGAAGCGCGCCATCTCCGGAACGTCCTTGATCGGCTCCAGGCTCGCAAAGGCGGCGAGTTCCGTATTGCTGAAGACCTTGTGGATCTTGCGGTGGCAGATCGGATGCACCGGCACGACCTCGCGCCCGCCCTTGGACTTGGGCACGACGTGATGGCGCTCCACCCGGCGGCCGAGCTCCCGCCCACACAGAGCGCAAGTCTCGCTCACCGCGCGATCAGGTGATCGACCAGCGCGAGCGCCTCGTCGCTGGCCCAATCCGCTTCGCCCGGCAGGCGCGCGATCTCTCGGCCGCCGCGGTCATAGATGATAGTCGTCGGCAGTCCGGGCAGGCGCAGGCGGGAGTTGGTGCTGAAGGTCTTGTCCCAGATGATCGGCAGGTTCTGCACACCCGTCCGCTCGTAGAACTCCGGAATTTCCTCCAACCGGCGATCGAGGCTAACCGGGACAACGGCAAAGTCGTCCCCGCCGCGCAGGCCCTGCAACGCATCCAGGCTTGGCATTTCCGCCACGCAGGGCGGGCACCATGTCGCCCAGACGTTCAGGACCACGATCTTGCCGCGGTAGTCCACCAGGCTGACCTCGCCGTCCGGCGTCTGAAAGCTCGAAAGCGGTTGCACCGGCGGCGTGTCCAGCGTTGTGAGTTTCTTTAACGAACCTACGGCAAAACGCTCCAGCGGCCCTTCCGGCGGTTGGCAGGCCTTCACGCCCACGATCAACACCGCTAGGAGCCCGCCCAAGATCATAAGCCGAATGGCATTTGAAAGACTGAACATGACCCAGCAGTTAGGCAAGCCCGACGCCAAAGGCCAGAGCATGTGGGGCGGGCGTTTCAGCGCACAACCGTCCGACATCATGCGCATGATCAACGCCTCGGTCGGCTTCGACCAGCGACTGGCGCACCAGGATATCGCGGGTTCCAAGGCCCACGCGACCATGCTCGCCGCGCAAGGGATCATCACCACGGATGACCGCGACGCGATCCTGTCGGGCCTGGATGCGATCCTGGCGGAGATCGAAGCGGGCGAGTTCGACTTTTCCGATGAGCTCGAAGATATCCACCTGAACGTCGAGGCGCGGCTGAAAGAGCGTATCGGCGAGGCGGGCGGTCGGCTGCACACGGGCCGGTCACGCAATGATCAGGTCGCCACGGATTTCCGTCTCTGGGTGCGTGAACAGCTCGACTGGATGGACACGCTGCTCGCGCGGCTGATGGGCGCGCTGCTCGATCAGGCGGACGCCCACGCCGACACCATCATGCCCGGCTTCACCCATCTGCAGTCCGCCCAGCCCGTCACCTTCGGCCACCACATGCTGGCCTATCTGGAGATGTTCGCGCGTGATCGGTCGCGCTTTGCGGATTGCCGGGCGCGCATGAACGAAAGCCCGCTCGGCGCGGCGGCCCTCGCGGGTACGCCCTATCCCATCGACCGCGACGCAACCTCCACGGCGCTCGGATTCGACCGTCCCATGGCCAACTCGCTAGACGCTGTCTCGGCCCGCGACTTCGCGCTCGAAGCGATGGCGGCGGCGACGATCTGCGCCACCCATCTGTCGCGGCTGTCCGAGGAGATCGTCATCTGGACCTCGGCCCAGTTCCGCTTCGTCGCGCTCTCGGACGCCTTCACAACCGGCTCTTCCATCATGCCGCAAAAGCGCAATCCGGACGCGGCCGAGCTGGTCCGCGCGAAAGTGGGCCGCATCATGGGCAGCCTGACTGCGCTGACCATCGTCATGAAAGGTCTGCCGCTCGCCTATTCAAAGGACATGCAGGAGGACAAGGAACCTGTGTTCGAAGCCTTCGATGCGCTCGATCTGTCGTTGCAAGCCATGGCGGGCATGGTGGCCGATATGGTCCCGAATGAGCGCCGCCTCGCGGAGGCTGCCGGTGCAGCGTTCTCGACGGCGACCGATCTCGCCGACTGGCTCGTCATGCGGCTGAACATGCCGTTCCGCGATGCCCACCACGTGACGGGCCGCATCGTGGCGCTCGCCGAATCCGAAGGCCTCACGCTGGATGCTCTGTCTTTGGCCCAGATGCAAAGCGTGGAGCCCGGTATCACCGACGCCGTCTTCGACGTGCTCACCCCTCTGGCATCGGCGACATCACGCACCAGCTATGGCGGCACATCGCCGGAGCGTGTGCGTGAACAGGTCGCGCGCTGGCGCGGCACGCTCGCCTAGGCGTTCTCCTCCATCGCGCGCTCATAATGCCAGACCAGACCGCCGGGCCGGTAGTCGACCTCGACCGTGCCGCCCGTGCTGCGTTCCAACAGCGTGCCGGTCAGACGGCTGCCGAACCCGGCGCGGCTTGGCGCGCGCACGCCGCTGACGCCGGTTTCCGTCCAGCGCAGCGACAGCTGCCCGTAGACATATGACCAGCTGATCTTGATCTGGCTATCCGTTGCGGAGTGCTGCGAGAGCGCACCGTATTTTAGCGCATTGGTAGAGAGCTCGAATATCGCCAAACCGAGATAGAGCGCGATACGTTCGACCAGCGTGACACGCGGGCCGTCCAGCGAAATCCGCGCGCGTTGTTCCTCGCCAAGATGGGCGAGCTGCGCCTCGATCAAGGCGCTGAGTTCCAGTGCGGATGACGACTGAGATTCCAGCAGGCTCAGATTCTGGGACAGCGCATTCAGGCGGTTGCCGAAGACCTCGATGAAATCCTCCGGCTTGGAATGGCGCGCTGTGCTGCGGGCGATGGCATGGATGACGGCGAATTGGTTCTTGGAGCGATGCACGACTTCCTGATTGAGCGCTCGGATGGTTTCTTCGGCGGCACGTCTTTGACGGATATCGCGCACGACCGTGACAAGGCCCAGCGTATCGCCCGAACTGTCGACGATCGGAGAGCTGTGATATTCGACGGCAACCGCTTCGCCGCTGGCGTGGCGCGCTTCGGCTTCCGCGCGCAGGGCGGCGCTATCGACGCTCTGATCACGCGCGCCGCCAAGCAGGACGTCGCGCCAGTCCTGGCCTTTGACGTCCGCTTCCGTGTGACCGAACAGCGCCTGCGCGGCTGCGTTCCAGCCGACGATGCGGTGATCCACATCCGTATTGATGATCGCGTCCGCACTGCTCTTGACCAGCGCGACATAGCCTTCCGCGTCGCGGCGCTGGCGCAGCAGCTCGCGCTCATAGCTCTGCCGGTGACCGCCGGAGAAACATGCCAGATGCAGTGCCTTGATCTCTCCCGCATCCCCCCGCTCCGCCTGTCCGTTGAGATAGATGCGCTTGCGCTCCCCGCCCGGCGTCAGCAGCTCCAGCGCGATTTCCTGAACATGGCCTTCGACCTGCAACATCGGCCGGATGTGCGTCTCGAAATAGATCCGGCCCGCCGGGCTCAGCAGCGAATAGAACGGACGACCGAGTAGCGCCTTTGCACTCTCTCGCCCGGCCCAGCGCAACATGGTCGCATTCACCGTCTCGATGCGCGCATCGGGCGAGCAGCGCACAATGCCGGCCGGGATCAGGTCAGGATCATGCATGCGCGACGCGCCTAGCCCGCCTGGCCTTTGGCGAACTGCCGGATGGCGTCAGATGTTTCGCGCGGGTAGCTGATGTGCGGGCAGTGGCCAGTGGCGTCGAGCGTGAACAGCTTTGCCGCCTGCATATTGCGCTCCATCCATAGGCCGACCGCTTCGGGCACGATGACGTCGTCGCGGCATTGCATGACCAGCGCGTCATGGGTGAGCGCCTGCACATCCGCGCGGTGATCGGCGCGGAAGGTCACGCGCGCGAAATGGCGCGCTATGTCAGGATCGGCTTGGCAGAAGCTGTTGGTCAGCCGCTCGCAGTGCTCCGGCTTATCCGGCGTACCCATGATGGCGGGGGCCATCTCGCTCGACCAGCCGAGATAGTTCGCGTCCAGCGTCTCCAGCAGGGCGTCGATATCCTGCGTCTCGAACCCGCCGACATAGTCGTCGTGATTGATAAAGCTCGGCGATGGGCAGACCATGACGACCGCCCCGACCCGGTCGCCCAGCCGGTTGGCGGCGAGCGTCGCGGTCATGGCGCTGACCGAATGTCCGACCAGGATTGGCTGCTCCAGCTCTAGCGCGTCTATCACATCGACCAGATCGGAGGCGTGGCCGTCCAGCGTCCCGTAGCGGACCTTGTCATATTGGGAGATATCCGACGCGCCGCAGCCCAGCAGGTCGTAGGTGACGATACGAAAATCATCTTTGAGTAGCGGGATCACGCTGTCCCACATGGTCTTGTCGCAACCATAGCCATGGATCAGCACCAGCGTAGGATGGCCTGTTCCCGTCGTCCGGACATCGTGTCGTTGCAAAACGGTCGTGGTCGCAGTCGTCATGAGAGTCCCAGAGTGGCGGCAGGCAAGGCCTATTGGCTGACCCTCGCCGTCATGAAAAGGGTTGCCGACAGCCACGCCCCCGCGGCCTGCTCATAGCGTTAACCGATACAGACCGCGCGTAAAGAGGGATATCTATCAATAGGCTGGATGGATAGCGCGCGGGGTGGCCCGGTTCGATGTTAGCGGGCGCGATCCGGGCTCCCAATCCTGCCGCCAATTCACTGCCGTTTCGTCGCACAAATGGCAGGCTATCTGGAGGCAGACGGGCTGAGCGTCACTCCGGAATCGGGCGACGACGCGGGTCTGTGGGCTGCGCTGCTATTGGTCGGCTGACGGAAAGGGATGTTGCGCTGCGCCGAAGGGTCTGGCGGATACCGGACGCGCACCACGATCATCTACGAGCCGTAGTGCCAATACCCTCGAAATCTCCCACAAATGATTTCGAGGGTTCCCCAGAGCTCGCAGCAGAAATGAGAGCCCGCAGCAGAAGTGCGCCCCGCGTCGGAGCCTTGATCAATAGTGCCTCCTTCGTGGCGGCCTCAACCGGATTAATGTCCCAGGGATTGTATTGCGATGTCCCTGACACTAGGAATATGCGTCATTCGGTATCCATAACAGGCGCAAGGGATCCAGCTGTTTCATGTCCGACACCCTGGGAGATGCGCTGCGAGCCGCGAAGTCTCGTCGGAACGTTCAGTCCAAGCTGATCATATTCGAAAGCGGTGTCAGCAAGAGCCAGTTCTACAGGATCATCCGGGGAACAGAATCCCCCAGCGCGGAGACCAAGGCTCGGATGGCCGAGGCTCTGGAAGTCAGCGAAGACGAGTTCGATCGCCTTTTCGCGCAAACGGCAGCGCTCCAACGCGGCGGAACGGATGTCGATACCTCAGACAGCGCGCTCCAACAGGGTAGCTCGGCGGCGTTCAAAATTGGCGTGACCGCCGTTGCGGCCTTTCTGATCGGCGGGGTTCTGCTGGGCGGGGCCGTGATAATCTTGCAGCCAAGCGTTTCTACCACCGAAGTTGAGGCGTCCGTCAGCAATGCGGTCGAAGGCGACAAGACGCTTTTCATCGATGATGTGACCATACCGGACGGCACGATCATGCTGACCAACCAGACCTTTGTGAAAACCTGGCGCGTCAAGAACATCGGCAGTGTCGTTTGGAAGGACCGCTATCTCAAGCGGATTACGCCCCAGTCCGAGCTGTTGTGTTCATCGCCCGCCATGGTCCCCATTCCAGAAACCGCGCCCGGAGAGACGGTCGACATCTCCGTCACCTTTACCACCCCGCATCTGCCGGTCACCTGCCGGTCGGACTGGAAGACCGCCGACCACAATGGCAATCTCTATTTTCCGGAGATGCACGGCCTTTATTCCATCGTCAAAGTGGTGACAGATTATCCCGAACTGCCGGACTGACGGCTCAGCGAAATCTCGACGCCAAGGCGATGAGGTCTGTCCGGGATGGCGTTTGAACGCATGTTGGAATGACGCCAACGAGGCAAAGCCGCTGTCAAAGGCAGTCACGATCAGCCTTTCGTCCACTCTCGCCAGGTCCGCCGGAAGCGTGACGGCGTGCTCGTCGCGGTCGCGATAGAAGAAGGTCCTGACAAGATCGCAGCCGCATTTCGCATGGATAAGCTTGCGGACCGCGGCCCCCGACAGGGGGAGCTGCGCCACAAATCCGGACACGCTCATGGCCAGTAGGGCTAAGCCAATATTCCAGCGCCAAGGATGCGGACGACTGAACGCGCCGCAGGTCAAGAGACGCAGCAGCGCAGCAGGGTGTTGGATTTGTTCCACGTCCTCGCCGGACAGACAGGCCATTCGCTTCGCGCGAGCGCTGCGCATGACCTGTGGTTGGGCGGCGTTGGACACCGATATTGTCATCGCGTCAGCGGGGATTGTTGCAAAAACACCACAAGTTTCGGCATTATACAAACGATTGCAGGAGTCCTGTTGCAATCGTTTGTATTTTCTCTAATGGGCGTCTCTAGAGCCGATAATCGTGCCGACCAACTGGGGAGACATCATGTCCAACACCGCACAAAACCTGCTGCTAGGCGCAGCGACAGCCCTTGTTCTTGCAGGCAATGCCGCCGCACAGGACGTGTTGCCGGAAGACGAAGTCATCGTCACGGGCGTGGTCAAAGCGACGACCGAGTTCGATTCGTCGGCATCCGTGACCGCATTGTCTTCGGACGAGATCAACAACCTCGCGCCACGTTCCGTGTCCGAGTTGTTCCGCGCGCTTCCGGGTGTGAAATCGGAGAACACGGGTGGTGACGCCAACGCGAACATCAAGGTGCGCGGCCTTCCAATTGCGTCAGGCGGCTCGCGCTATTTCTCGATTCAAGAAAACGGTTTCCCCACTCTGCTGATCGGTGACACTGCCTTTGCCACGGCAGACAGCTTCGTGCGCGTGGACAATACAATCGGGTCCGTGCAGTCGATCCGGGGCGGTTCGTCCGCGACGCAAGCCCCCAATGCGGCGGGCGGTATCGTCAACCTGATCTCCAAGCGCCCGACCGAGAACGCGGGGTCCATCGCGGCAACGGTCGGTCTGGATTATGACAGCTACCGCGTGGACGCCGAATATGGCGGCGTGTTTGGCGATGACGCTTATTACCACATCGGTGGTTTTGCCCGCACGGGTGAGGGCGTCCGCGATGTCGAGGGTAGCCAGGAAGAAGGCTTTCAGCTCAAGGCCACGCTCGGCAAACGGTTCGACCGCGGCAACGTCGCCGTACACCTCAAAGCGCTCAATGACCGCGTTCCAACCTACCTGCCCCTGCCCATGCGCATCGGGGCGGACGGCGAGCCGGAGTCCATCGGGCTCGATCTGGGCAGCGGGACAAATTCGCTGGGCCTGACCGATTTCGCTGTCCGTCGTGACGGCAATGTCGAAAGCTATGAGGAAGGGTTCGAGGCCGAAATGTACTCTATCGGTGTCGAAGGCGACTACGAGATCAACGAGATATTCTCGGTCGGCGGCAAGGCGCGCTACGCGGATATCAGTGGCAACTTCTACTCTCCCTTCCCATTCTCGGTCAGCGAAAGCGACACGGCGGGCGAGGAGAATATCGAGTTCGCCCTGTTCAACACGGAGTCTCCAGACCTCTCCAACCTGTTCGGTGATGTCTATGTCGACGGCGGATTCGACAACGTGTCCGTTCGCCTTGGCCTGTTCTACGCCGACCAGGCGTCAGAGCAGACGTGGAACTTCAACCAAGCCCGCGCCGTGCTGCGCGGCGATGAACTCGTCACAAGCGGAACGGAGTTTACCAACCCTGAGGATGGCTCCTACATTGATGGTTTCCGCGCGGGTAACCCGGCCTTCGGCTTCTGCTGCACGCGGGTCTATGACTTCGATATCGAGAATTTTGCGCCTTACGCCGCGCTCAATCTCGACTTCGACCAATTGTCGGTCGAGGCCAGCTATCGCCGCAACAATTACGACATCACCGGTCAGTTCGTGGAGAGCTCCATCGTCGGGCCGCGCGACCTGAACGGCGACGGCACGATCGCCACGAATGAGCAAGAGGTGCAGACGCCCGATCTCGCGAACCTTCGCTCGGTCGATTACAGCGCCAACTT
Organism: uncultured Algimonas sp.; assembly: GCA_937923575.1. Classification (GTDB taxonomy): domain Bacteria; phylum Pseudomonadota; class Alphaproteobacteria; order Caulobacterales; family Maricaulaceae; genus Litorimonas. The sequence continues at coordinate 5,896 of CALDUL010000036.1, read as the reverse complement.
CGACTCCTTCTCGGTCGGGGCGAACTATCAGTTCAATGACACGGTCGCGGTCTTTGCCAACTACAGCGAGGGCGCGTCGGTCACGTCGCCAGACCGCTCCACCGGCTCGCTGCAGCCGACCGCACAGGCAGGTCTCTTCTCCGGGATCGATGATCAGTTTTTGAACTTCGTCGATCAGTTCGAGCTCGGTATGAAGACGCGGATCCTCGGCGGCAATGTGGCTCTGGTCTACTTCAATGCCGACGTGGCCGAAGCGGGTCAGTTCGAGGTCACGACGCAAAACGTGATCCAGAACACCTATGACACGGACGGTTTCGAGCTGGAGGTCGATATTCCGATCAGCGAAGGTTTCGGCCTGATAGGCAACGCGACTTACACCAATGCCGACATCAGCGGTCCAGCGAACAACGCCAATCTCGGCAACACGCCGCGCCGCCAATCGGACTTCGTGTTCAACCTCAATCCATACTACGCAGCTGACCGCTACGACGTGGGTCTCAACGTCTTCTCCACGACAAGCGCCCCGGCCCAGGACAGCAATCTCTACGACCTGCCGGGCTACACGACCGTCGGTGCCTATGTGAACGTCAAGGCCACGGATGCCATCTCGTTGAGCCTTGCCGCCAACAACCTGTTCGATGCTGACGGCTTTACGGAAGCGGAAGGCGATGGTTTCGCATCGGGCGATCTGGTGCGTTTCCGTCCGATCAATGGGCGCACAGTTTCTGCGACATTGCGCTACGATTTCTAGCTCTCGACCCCTCGAGCGTTAAACCTGGGCCTGCCGCCTCGTGTGGCAGGCTTTTTTGTGCCAAGGTGTCCATGCAACTATTACGCGGTGAGCATGTCCAAACCCAGAAAGACAATGGCGGAGCTGGCGCGGCTGACCGGTGTGAATGTGTCCACCGTTTCGCGGGCGCTAAACGATAGCCCGCTGGTCAAGTCTGAAACCAAGGCGGAGATCCTGCGCGTTGCCAGCGAGATTGGCTATTCGGTCAATGTCGCCGCGCGCAATCTGCGTCGGCAGTCGTCCAGTACCATCGCGCTCGTCATCCCGCTGAAGCCCGGATCAGGGGAAACGATTTCCGACCCCTTCTTTCTCGAAATGGTCGGTGCCGTCTCGATGGCGGCATCCAAGCGGGGCTATGATCTGCTGCTCTCCACGCCAGAGGATGAGAGCGCCATCGCCGAACGCCGTTTGCTTCAAACGGGCCGTGCGGACGGTCTGATCATTATTGGCCAAGCGGGCCGTGAGAACCGTCTGCAATCCATCGGTGAGATGGAATCCCGTATCGTCGTGTGGGGCGGTCTGCAGCATGACACGCCCTATACGCTGATCGGTTCTGACAATCGGCGCGGCGGAAATCTCGCGACGCGCCACCTCCTGGAATTGGGGCGCAAACGCATCCTGTTCATCGGCGACACCAACCTGCCTGAGATCGCGCTGCGGTTCGACGGCTACCGGGCCGCGCATGAGGCCGCAGGAATGGGCGTCGATCCGGCTCTCAGCTTGCGCATCGGTTTCGGCCATCAGGTTAAAGAGGTCGTGCCGCAACTCGGTCGGATGCTGGCAAACGGACAAACGATCGACGGGATATTCGCAGCCTCCGATGCACTCGCCATCATGGCGATGGAGGCTCTTCGCCAGAACGGGCTTTCCGTGCCGGGCACCGTCTCGGTCGTCGGATACGACAATATTACCCAGGCTGCGTTGGCCCAGCCAGCCCTCACGACGATTAGCCAGAATATCTCTATCGGCGGAGAGCTGCTCGTCTCAGTCCTGATTGACAAGCTGGAAGGTGAGGCGGTCACTTCGACGCTCACGCCGACGGAGCTGATCATCCGCGAAAGCTGCGGCGGCCAAGCGCCTGGAATTTAGTACAACGTGATCGTCTGGATGGGCGCAAAGCTCATCGCACGCTCCAACCCGATCTTGACGGTATAGGGCGCGATCAGTCGAATGCTTCTGCCGGTCGTGGTTCGATCCGCGAAGCTCGCTCCGAACAAGTGATCGACGCCACGGATCAGACTGCCATGCGGGAAGGCGGGTTCCCACGGCCCATCCACTGACGGCGCGCGGTAAAGGCGCAAGCTCTTCGTGATCTCGTGGTCCGGCTGTTGCTCGTGCAAGCGGTCGCAGGCGGAGATCATCATCAGCCAACTTCCATTGCCCTCGTCCCAGCATAGCTTGGGCACTTCGGCTTGAGTGTAGTCTGCCGCGTCGGGCAAGCGGATGGGGGGCTGTATATCCGTTGTCCATTCGCCGCCGCTCTCGCTTAGCACGGCATGGGTCACGCAAGGTTCTCGCGGACCGACCTTGGCGGACCACACGGCACGCAAAGTGCCGTGGTCTTCGAAAATGAACGGGTCACGCCAGGCAAGAATAGGTCCGTCCTCCTCACCATTATTGGACCCGATCGCCTCGCTCTCCGGCAAATAGTAACCCGCCTCAATAATTTGCGTGCGGTCACGCACGGGATGGCTCTGTGCTGCGGCTGGAAAGTGCGTCGGCCCTGTGAGATCGCCTGTCGCAAAAATCGGCGATTGGATGAATTGCCTGCTCGCGGAGGCGTGCTCGATCCCAGTGAAACCAAAGAGAACCTGACCGTTACCCAACGGGTGCACGCCGCCACTCCAGACGTTCCCATTGTCCGCCCCGTCAGCGAGGTTGCCGGGATCCAGGACCGCGCCCTGGTCTGTCCAGCTCGCGCCATCATCGCTTGAGACAAAATGCCGGTAGTGAAAGCCATAGTCGTTGAACTGATCAGGCGTGATCGGCCGACCGTCAGCCGCGATGCGAGCCAACGCCAGACAGTAAAGATGCAGTCTCTCGTCCACGCGCAGGACCCAACTATCCCAAAGCCAAAGGGCAGGGTGGCGAATAGCGCCGACAAAGCGCCTCTCATGCGCGGGTGGAATTGGGACACCGCCACGCAGGAGTCGAGCTTTCAAGGTCACGCTTGCAATCCCGTCACGGTCTCGCCCGACCGGCGGGTCATGAGTTCCGCCTCGATCCGGCGAACCGTCTTGCCGTCCAGCCGGTAGAAGACGACGAGCAACCCCGCCAAGGCGAAGAAGACCGCAGGCACGACGTTGAACATGACGCGGATGCCTTGAATGGCTTCCGGCGTCTGGGCCTCATTGGCGACAAACCCGAACGCCGCGAGAATGAAGGCGGGCAAAGCGATGCCAATGGCGGAGCCAGATTTCAGCGAGAACATCGACGCCGATACCGTTAACCCGGCGCTGTTCACGCCGCTCTTCCATTCGCCATATTCGGCGCAGTCCGTGTACATGGCGAACAGCAGGGTGATCATCACGCCGAAGGTGAAGATGCTCACGACATGGAAAGCCGTGATGATCCAGTAATTGTCTGGCGGCACGAAATAGCATCCCGCCAGCACGGCCGCGTTCAGCGCGCACATGAAGATCATCAGGCTCCGCTTGTCGAACACCTTGAGAAAAGTCGGCACGAGCATGGCGCCGAAAAGCTGGCCGACAAAGCCGAGCGTGATCAGCAGCGATGTCCGGTCCATCCACCACAGCCCGGCCTCTTCGCCGGATGGCACATAATATTTCAGGTAGAACGCCGCCGATGAGATCCGCGCGATCAGCCCAATCACGATCAGGATGCCCGACACGGCCAGGACGATCCACGACACATTGCGGAACAAGACGCCAAAATCGCGCGCGATGGACGCCCCTTCGCGTTTGGGTTCGATCCGCTCGCGCGTCATGGCGAACACCGCCCAGAACAGCGCGACCGACAGAACGGCAAACAGGATGATGGTCAGCCGAAAACCCAACAGCTCGTCACCGCCGCCCAGAGTGTCGACCAATGGCTTGGCAATCGCGCCCACCGTGATCGTGCCCAATGATGCAAAGATGAAGCGCCACTGCGTGGCCTTCTCGCGCTCCTTGGACTGCGGGTGAATGACGGCCAGCAGAGCGGAATAGGGGACGTTGATGGCGGTGTAGGCCAGCATGACCAGAGAGTACGAGACATAGGCGAAAACGATCTTGCCGGTCTCGCCAAGGTCCGGTCCCAGAAACAGCAAATATCCCAACAGCGCATAGGGCACGGCCATCCACAGCAGATACGGCCGGTACTTGCCCCAGCGCGTTTGCGTCCGGTCCGCGATCAGGCCCATTGCGGGGTCAGTCACGGCATCCACCAGGCGAGTCACCAGGAACATCGTGCCCGCGGCCGCTGGACTGATTCCGTACACGTCGACATAGTAGATCAGCAGGAAAATGCCGAAGAACCCCTGGTAGAAGTTCGACGCCATATCGCCGAGGCCGTAGCCGATTTTCTCGCGTAGACGTAGCGGCGTGACCAGCACAACAAACCTCCCCATTTGCTCGCCATTTTGGCGTTGCAGCCGTCTCGTTAGACGTTTATGCAATCGATTGCAACAACGGGTCACGGTGATGCATTGCAATCGGTTTAAAACGCGGTAGGCGAACTCATGACGCGGTATATCGGCGGAATCGATGCGGGCGGCACGACCTTCAAATGCGGGCTCGCGCAAGTCGGCGATGATATGGACGTCAACTGGGTCGCACGCCTTCGCGTCACGACGTCGGACCCGCTGAAAACCGTCGATGGCTGCGCCGAGTTTTTCAGACGCGCAATGTCTGACCTGGGTGCGACGACGAAAGACATGACGGGCCTCGGGCTCGCCTCCTTCGGTCCTCTGAACCTCGATCCAGAATCGGACGACTTCGGCAGCCTCCTTGGCACGCCCAAAACCGGCTGGTCCGGCTTTGGTATTCGTCAGGCATTTGTCGATGCGCTCGGAGTAACGGTCAATATCGACACAGACGTCAACGCGGCTCTCTTGGCAGAGATGTCAGACGGTGCTGCGCAAGGGGCGACAAATGCGGCCTACCTCACCGTGGGAACCGGCATAGGCGCAGGCCTCGCATCGAATGGCCTTATCATCGGGCGGCCGCGACACCCGGAATTCGGACATATTCCGGTCGCCAGAGCCAAGGGAGACGGAGATTTCACCGGAAGCTGTTCATTCCATGCGACCTGCCTCGAAGGCATGGCATCCGTCACCGCGCTGAAACAACGATTTGGCGATCCGATTAAGTGGGACGCAGAACATCCGGGCTGGGACATCGCTGCGGACTATCTCGCCCAAGCCTGCCGCGCTATTTACTTGACGACATGCGCGGACAAGATCGTTCTCGGCGGTGGCCTCATGACATCCCCCTTCATCCTGCCGCGCATACGTCGGCGGTTCGTGGAACAGATGGCCGGATATCTAGGCATGGAAGACCAAGACGCGGAGTCGATGATCGTGACGCCGAAGTTCGGTGACGATGCTGGTTTGCGCGGCGCTGTCCTGTTGGTCCGCTAGGGCTCCGCTCATCCTTGTTCCTTGGTTCAGGCCGAGTGGATAGGACCTCCATAAGCCCTTTGTTGCCGCATGAGCGATCTTCAACATCTCATACCGGCGATAAGCAAGCGACCCGCCGTCACCATATTCGGGGCGCGGGTTGCGGTGACCCATCAACGTGCAGCGCAGGCCGTAATCGATCCCGGCTTCCAGCATTCGCTTTTCGAAGCTGTGTCGGAAGCTGTAGATGCGGTGTTGGGATGATGGGATGAGGCCTCTGACCTTGAAAGCTTTGGTGAGGCTGGAAGACAACAGATAGCCTCGGTCGCGGAAGCGGGGGAAGCCGTTGGGGGCTTGTTTATGGCTTCTAGTGCAACGCCGACAAGCGGGATGTCTCCCTCAGAGGCTTTGGACTTTAGCTGTCGGGCCTTGGTCGAGCGGATGGGGATGTGTGGGACTTGGGCGTCCAGCTCGATGTTCTCCGGCAGGATGTTCGCGATTTCGCTGGGTCGGCAACCTGTCTCGATAAAAGCGTAGCAGATGAGCGC
>CALDUL010000035.1 GCA_937923575.1 uncultured Algimonas sp. | reverse complement strand
AGCTGGAACGGGCGGGTGGCGATCTCGGCACCCGCTTCCGCCACGCCGATGACGACCGACACGCCCCAGCCGCGGTGGCAGGCTTCCAGCGCTTGGCGCATGACTTGCGTGTTGCCGGTGCAGTCGAATGTGTAGTCCGCGCCGCCGTCCGTGAGCGAGACCAGGTGCTCGACCAGACTGCCGTCGAGCTCGCTCGGATTGACGAAATGGGTCATGCCGAAGCGTTCGCCCCAGGCCTGCTTGTCGGGATTGACATCGACGCCGATGATCTTGTTCGCCCCGACCATGCGCGCGGCCTGGAGCACGTTCAGCCCGATGCCGCCCAGGCCGAAGACGATGACATTGTCGCCCGCCTGCACCTTGGCCGTATTGGTCACCGCGCCCACGCCCGTCGTAACGCCGCAGCCGATGTAGCAAGCCTTGTCGAACGGCGCGTCGGTGCGGATCTTGGCGAGCGCGATTTCGGGCAGGACGGTGAAATTCGAAAAGGTCGAGCAGCCCATATAGTGGTAGATGGTCTGGCCCTTGTAGGAAAAGCGAGACGTTCCGTCCGGCATCAGCCCCTTGCCCTGCGTGGCGCGGATGGCGGTGCAGAGGTTGGTCTTGCCAGACAGGCAGGATTTACACTGGCGGCATTCCGGCGTGTAGAGCGGGATGACGTGGTCACCGACATCGACGCTGGTCACGCCCGCGCCGACTTCGCGTACCACGCCTGCGCCCTCATGGCCGAGCACGCTCGGGAACAGACCTTCGCTATCGAGTCCGTCCAGCGTGTAGGCGTCGGTGTGGCAGATTCCGGTCGCCATGATCTCGACCAACACCTCGCCGGGCTGCGGTCCTTTCAGGTCCAGCTCCACGATCTCGAGCGGTTGTTTGGCCTCGAAGGCGACGGCGGCGCGTGTTTTCATTTGCAACCGGTAGCACCAACCACAGGGCAGTGCCCACCCGTTTCCTTCCCGGTAGGGTCTCCGGCCCTTTCGGCCGAAAGGAAACGGCCAGCGCGACGCCAGCGCGGCCCGGCGGAGGCCGGGACCCCCTCAAGATTACCATCAATGCAACGGCGACTTGAAAGAGCAAGGATTCTCTATATAGGCCGCGGCTTGCGAGCGGCTTGCCTATGGGAAGACGCGCGTGACGACGCCCCCGGGCCAAAGTGGCATTTGCCCGGCCGTCGAAAACACTCAAACTATTGGAGAAAACAATGCCCAAGATGAAGACGAAGTCTGGAGCGAAAAAACGCTTCAAGATTACGAAATCCGGCAAGGTCATGGCTGGCCAGGCCGGCAAGCGCCACGGCATGATCAAGCGGTCGAACGACCAGATCCGCCGCCTGCGCGGTACGGTCGTGATGGCCGAAAGCGACGCCAAGGTCGTGAAAAAGAAGTTCATGCCTTACGGCCGGAAGAAGAAGTAGGGAGCGGATAAATGTCTCGAGTCAAACGCGGCGTCACCAAGTCCGCACGTCACAAGAAGGTCCTGAAGCAGGCCAAAGGCTATCGCGGTCGCCGGAAGAATACCTTCCGCATCGCCAATCAGGCGGTCGAAAAAGCGGGCCAGTACGCCTACATCGGCCGTAAGCTGAAGAAGCGCCAGTATCGCGCGCTCTGGATCCAGCGCATCAACGCGGCTGCGCGTCTGCACGGCACGACCTATGGTCGTTTCATGGACGGTCTGAAGAAGTCCGGCATCGATCTGGACCGCAAGGTCCTCGCCGATATGGCGATGAACGAGCCGGAGGCTTTCGCAGCCCTGGCGGAGCAGGCGAAGAAAAACGCCAGCCAGCCGCACACGGTCGACGCGTAGGGCGCTTCGCCCAAACGAGTTTAGGAAAGCCCCCTTTGCGGGGGCTTTTTTTGTGGCCATAGCGATGCCATGCGCATTGTTTCGACCACCCCCTTTACTGATCAAAAGCCCGGCACCTCCGGCCTGCGAAAACGCACGGCTGTGTTCGCGCAGCCGCACTATCTGGAGAATTTCGTCCAGTCGCTCTTCGACGTGGTGGAAGCGCTTCGCGGCGGGACGCTGGTGCTCGGCGGCGATGGGCGATTTCACAATGATGTCGCCATCGCCACGATCATCCGCATGGCGGCTGCGAACGGTGTGACTAAGGTGCTGGTCGGGCAGCACGGCATATTGTCGACGCCCGCCGTCTCTCACCTCATTCGCCACTGCGGCGCGACGGGCGGGATCGTGCTGTCGGCGAGCCATAATCCTGGCGGACCGGACGGCGACTTCGGGATCAAGTACAATGTCGAAAATGGCGGGCCCGCGCCGACATCCGTCACCGACGCCGTTTTCGAGCGCTCCAAACTCATCGACGAATACCGAATGGCGGAAGGCGCGGTGTCGTTGGCGAAGCTGGGAGAGCAGCGCGTGGGCGACATGGTCGTGTCCGTCATCGACCCAGTCGAGGACTATGCCGCGCTGATGGAGAGTCTGTTCGACTTCGACGCGATCCGTGACTGGCTCACCGCGCACAGCATGGCGTTCGATGCCATGCACGCCGTCACCGGTCCCTATGCGCGAAAGATATTCGGTCAGCGGCTGGGCGCGGGCAAGGCGGCGCTGATGAACTGCGACCCATCAGCCGACTTCGGCGGCGGGCATCCAGACCCCAATCCGGTCTATGCGCGGGCGCTATTCGACCGCATGTTCGGAGACGATGCGCCGGACTTCGGCGCGGCGTCCGACGGCGACGGCGACCGCAACATCGTGCTGGGGAGAGGTGTTTATGTCAGCCCGTCCGACTCTCTCGCTGTCATTGCGGCCAATGCGCATCTGGTACCTGCTTATAGGAACGGGATCGCGGGTGTAGCCCGTTCCATGCCGACCAGCCGCGCGGCCGATGTCGTCGCAGACTCGCTCGGCGTCCCCGCATTTGAGACGCCGACAGGCTGGAAATATTTCGGCAATCTGCTGGACGCAGGCCGCATCACCGTGTGCGGCGAGGAGAGCGCGGGCACGTCGTCTGATCACGTGCGCGAGAAGGACGGCCTTTGGGCGATCCTGATGTGGCTGAACATCCTGGCGGCGCGCAAGCAGACTTTGACCGAGGTGCTGTCCGAGCATTGGGCAAAACATGGACGCCATTATTACTCGCGCCACGACTATGAAGAAGTGGACGCGGACGCCGCGCGCTTCGTCATGGCGAAGCTAGACGAACAGCTCGCCGAGCTGCCGGGCAGGGCGCTCCATGGCGAGACGATCAGTGCGGCCGACAGTTTCACCTATCACGATCCCGTCGACGGCTCTGTCGCCCGGAACCAGGGCCTGCGCGTCATGTTCGAAAGCGGGGCGCGCTTCGTCATGCGGCTGTCCGGCACAGGCACATCGGGCGCGACGCTGCGTCTTTATCTGGAAGCCTATGAGCCAGCGGATGGTGATCATGCGCAGGATCTGCAGCGGCGATTGTCGGTCATTGCCGCGATAGCGAACGAATTGACGGGACTGCGCCGGACCGTCCTGCGCGATGCGCCGTCCGTGATGAGCTAGTCACACTCCCATGCGATCAAGAAAAAGCCCGCCGCGATGAATCGCGGCGGGCTTTCTTTTGCGTGGTTGGCGCGGGCGTCTAGAACAGGCCGGCGTCATCCTCGACGTCTGCGAAGACAGCGAAATCTGTCTCGACCATTTCGGTCGCGACGACGAGCATCGCCATGCCGTTCTCGGCCGTGCCGGAGATGCCGTCGAGCAGATCGAACTCGACGTCCAGCTCCGCAGCCTCGCTCATCCGGCTGCCCGGCAGTTCTGATACGAGCGTCCGGTCTTCCGATTTGAACGGGGCATCCAAGGCCTCGTCCGCCCCGTCTGCATTGCCGGCATCGTCGACGGGTTGAACGGTCGGCCCGACGCTATTCCCACGCGCATCGGCCCGTGCTGGCTCCGCCACCTGGACCGGGCCTTCGAGGACAAGGTCCTCGATCGGCACGAAGACCGAGCTATCGGGATCGCGTGGATCGACTTCGAAGCCCACAAATTCGATGGAGCCTTCCAGGACTGTGATCGAATTGATCTGACCGCTGATCTCATCGAAAACCTCGATGAGGAAGGCGGGTTGACCCGGTCCTTCGACGTCGTCGAATATCACCGTGCGTTGGACAAAGAGGTCGCGCTCCGACAGACCGCGTAGCAGGAGCGTATCCGTGCCCGAAGAATCGGTGATGACGTCGTTTCCGTCGCCGCGGGTGTAGACGAAGGTGTCGTCGCCCGCGCCGCCTTCCATCGTATCGTTCCCTTCGCCGCCTTCGATGCGGTCATTGCCGTCGCCGGCATCGATCGTGTCGTTGCCAACGGTGCCAACCAACTCTTCGGGATCGCCTGTGCCGACAATGTCCTCGCCCGGGACACCCGCATCAATGATGTCGAGGATGTCACCAAAGGTCAGCGTGACATCATCGAAGATGAAGGTCTCCACCGGTTCCGTCGTCGGCGCGTCCTCGATCGGAACCGGACCACCCGGAATGAGCGGGCCCTCTTCGCCGTCGACGATCGGGCCTTCGCCGATTGGGCCACCCACGATCTGCAAGCCGGCATATTCGACCATGATACTGTCGCCATTGCCGAATTCGATCAGCAGGCCGTTCGGGCCTTCGCTGAAGGTTGCATCGGTCGACGCATAGCCATTGATCTGCACCGTGTCGTCGCCGCTGGCGTCCGCGATGATATCGGCCCCGTCACCCGCGTTGTAGATATAGAGATCGTCGCCATACTCGCCTTGCAACAGGTCGTCGCCGCCTCCGCCGGTCAGCGTATCGTTGCCGCCGTCACCCGTCAGCGTCTCGTCGTCGCCTGTGCCCACCAAGACAAGCGGGTCGGCTGGCGACGACAGTCCGAGAACATCACCGAGATTCAGCGTCTGATCCGCGAAGACAAAGTTCTCGATGAGACCGCGGGTCGATAGACCTTCCGGACCAAAGGATACCTCGGGTTCGATCGTGACAGAACCGCCGTCGGCGAAGTTAAAGGTGATGTTCGGACCATTGGTCGTGATTGTCGCATCCGCCACATTGTAGGTGGTGAAATCGATGGTATCGGAGCCGAAGGAGTCCCGAATGACATCGTTTCCGTCGCCCGCATTGTAGACATAGGTGTCGTCGCCATTGCTGCCGTTCAGTATGTCGTCGCCTGCTCCGGCTTCGATGACCTCATCGGCATTTGTGCCTTGGACGATGTCGTCACCCGTGGTGATCTGTTCGGCGATCAGCGATGCCACGAGAGCGTCGCGGGTAACCGCTTGATCCGTGAAGATGAGGCCCGCGATATCGGCCAATTCGCTAAAGAAGCCGCGTATCGTCACCTGATCGCCATTGGCGAATTCTACGATCAGATCCGAGAAGTCTTCTGAAACTCCGGACCCGCCGCGCACGAAGCTGGCCTCCGCCAGCTCGCGGTCTGTGAACTCGACGACATCGTCTTCGTCGGAGAAGAAACTCACACGTACCGTGTCAGTCCCATCGCCTTCGGCGAAGGTGTAGCGGTCTGCGCCAAGGCCGCCGGCTAGCAGGTCATCACCAGTTCCACCGTTCAGAACATCGTCGCCGCTGCCCCCGTCGATATCGTCATTGCCTGTGCCGCCAATCAGAGTGTCGTTGCCATCGCCGCCGATGATTTCGTCGTCGCCAGTCCCGCCGTCGATCGTATCGTTGCCGTCATTGCCTGACAGAATGTCGTCGCCGCCCAGACCATTGATCGAGTCGTCGCCGTTTCCGCCGGGAAGGACGTCACCAGTCTCGGTGCCGTTGATCTCTGTCGCCGGAAATTCGATATCCGCGACGTTGATTGGCCCGTCGTCGAAGAGCAGCTGCTCTATCCTGTCTTGCGCGCCGAACAGGCCGCTGATGACTGTGACGCTGTCGCCATTGGCGAATGTGACGGTGAAGTCGTTACCAATCTGCTCAAAGCTGGCGTCCGCCAGATTGCGCCCGACGAATTGCAGCACGTCCGTGTCGCCAAAGCCGTTGTCCTCGACCGTGTCCTGACCGTCGCCGATGTTGAACACATAGAGATCCGAACCGTCGCCACCGATCAGCATGTCGTTGCCCAGACCGCCGGTGAGCGTTTCCGCAAAGGCCGTTCCTGTCAGCGTATCCGCTACGTCCGTGGCTGCGTCCTGCAGGACCCGGTTGAATATCTGCGTGATGTCCAGCGTCTGATCGTCGAAGACGACCTGTTCGATACGCCCGGCATCAGCGTCACCGAAGGTACCCAGCCCGCCAATCACCGTCACACTGTCGCCGTCGGCGAAGCTGATGATGTAGTCGTTCGTGCCGTCGACGCGCACAATATTGGCGTCCTCGGAGTTGCGGCCGTTCAGGCGGATGACATCCGTGTCGCGATTGCCCTGATCGTCCACGATGTCCTGACCATCGCCGACATTGAAGACATAGCTGTCCGATCCATCCCCACCGGAGAGCGTGTCATTTCCCGTGCCGCCCTCCAGCGTGTTGGCTGCCAGCGTGCCAAGAACGGTGTCGTCACCCTCCGTGATCTGCGAGGCGATGACGGCGTTATAGAGATCGGTGCCTGTCAGGGTGATGTTCTCGAAGATCAGGCGTTCGATCTGGTCACTCGTCGAGCTGATCGCGCGATTGACCTCGACGCTGTCGCCATTGGCGAAGCTGATCGTGTACTCCAACGTGCCGTCATCTTCGCGGCGGATATCGGTAAAGGTCGCGTCCGCGAAATTACGGCCGACGAACTGAAGCGCATCGGTATCGCTGCGACCATCGTCGTCGACAATGTCCTGACCGTCCCCGATCTCGAAGACATAGGTGTCGGATCCGTCGCCGCCGGACAGGACATCATCGCCCGTGCCGCCGTCGATCGTGTCGTTCCTGAGCGAGCCTTGGATTGCGTCATCGCCATCAGTCGCCTGTGTCGCGATGATGTAGTCGATCAAGGCTTGGCCCTGCAGCGTCTGGTCATCGAACACCAGCCACTCGATGGCATCAGCCGTCGAGCCAATGGCGCGGTTGACTTCCACGCTGTCACCATTCGCAAAGCTGATCGTGTATTCCAGAACGCCGTCGTCTTCGACGCGAAGATCGGTGATGGTCGCTTCGGCAAGATCGCGGCCGAGAAATACGAGCTCATCAGTATCGCTGCGTCCGTCGTCGTCCACCAAATCCTGACCGTCGCCAATCTCGAAAATGTAGCTGTCCGAACCGTCGCCGCCGCGCAGTTCGTCATTGCCAAGTCCCCCATCGACAGTTTCCGCTCCCGAGGTCCCGACAATCAGGTCGTCGCCATCCGTGCTTTGGGTGTCTAAGAGGATTTGGCGAACCTCCGCTTCCGTGAGTGTGCGGTCATCGAAAACCACCCGTTCGATACTATCGCCGGAGTCGTTTATGCCGTTGATGACCTGCACGTTGTCGCCATTGGCAAAAGTGATTGTGTAAGTGTTTGAACCGGGATCATTGCTGAAGGTGGCGTCCGCGAGATTGCGATCGTTGAACACCAATTCGTCAGTGCCCGAGCTGCCGTTGTCCTCGACCGTGTCCTGACCATCGCCGACGTTGAAGACATAGGTGTCATTGCCGCCGTCACCCGTGAGGATGTCATTGCCGAGGCCGCCGAAGAATGTGTCGGCCCCACTCGTACCGAGCAGGTCATCATCGTCGTCCGTTCCGACAATCACGCCCTCGCCAATGGCGAAGCCGATCGTGGTGGTGCGGGTCGCGCCGGACAGATCGGTCGCCGTGATAACGACGTTCAGACCGCCCGCATCGCCCGCATCCGGCGTGCCGGACAGGGTTCTGGTCGCCGGGTTGTAGCTCAGCCATTCCGGCAGCGGATCACCGCCGGCCTGCGCGACCGAGAGGGTCAGCGCATCGCCCGCATCGACATCGACGAAGACATCCGCAGGCAGGGTAAGGCTGAACAGCTCATCCACTCCGACTTCTTGCAGGCCAAAACCTTGCGTAAGGCGCGGCGCATCATTTTCGCCGTCAAAAGTCAGCGTCAGCGTTTGCGGCACGCTCGCGCCCTGGTCGTCGCTGATCAGATATTCGACGACGATGTCGAGTGTCTGCCCAGCGGCCAGCGCCTGGATTGCGGCATTGCTGCGCGGGCTGACGATGAGGTCGGTCCCGTCGAAAACAAATCCGTCGGGCAGGGTTGCACCGTCTGGCAGGCCCACGCTGAGCACGGCACCCGTATCGGCATCCGCCGCGCCGTCCAGCAGGTCGATCCGCGTGGCGAATGCGTCCTCGGACAGCGTCTCGGAGAGAGCGGCTGTCACGGTCGGGGCGTCATTCGAGCCCGTGATGGTGATCGTCGTCGTCTGCGCGACTGATGCGCCTTCGATGTCGACGATGTCATAGCTCAGCGTGATCTCGCGCTCTTCGGCCGCGACCAGCGCCTGGAAGTCCGGATCGGTGCCGTCAACCGTGAGTGTGGAGCCGAACACGCTCAGCCCGGCCACGAGTCCGGTCACATTGGTGACGTCGAGAATGTCGCCCAGATCGATGTCGCCGGCGAGCGCCAGCAGGTCGATTTCGGTCATGGCGTCTTCGGATGCCGCTTCGCTCTGCGCGCCGGACGCGGTCGGCACGTCATTCGTGCCGGTCACGGTAAAGGTCGCCGTCTGCGAGACCGAGCCGCCTTCGCCGTCCTCAATTGTGTAGGTGAAGTCGAGTAGCAGCTCTTGGCCCTCGGCCAGCGCCTGGAAGCTCGCATCGGTCGGATCAAGCGTCAGCGCCGTGCCGTCAAAGGTGACGCCAGCAGGGAGCTCGCTGTCGTCGAACACGATGGACAGCGTGTCGCCGTCCACATCGCGCGCGCCGTCCAGCAGGGTGATGGACACGCTCGCGCCGTCCTCCGTCGCCGCCGTGCTCAACGGTGCGTCCACGGTTGGCGCGTCATTCGTGCCAGTGATGGTCAGGCTCAGCGTCTGTGGAACGCTCGCGCCGAAATGGTCGGTCACGTCATAGGTGATCTCGATAAGTTGCTCTTCACCCGCCGCGAGTCCTTGGAAGGCCGCATTGTCGGCATCGACCGTCACGAATTGACCATCGAAGCTCACACCGTCGGGCAGGGCGGACAGGTTCGTCACGCTGAGCGCCGCGCCGTTGTCGACGTCGGCCGCGCCGTCCAGCAGATCGATGACGAGATCGCTCGCGTCTTCCTCGACCGCGCCGGTGAGAGCCGCAGCAACGGTCGGCGCATCGTTCGTGCCGGTCACGGTAAAGGTCACCGATTGCGGGGCTGCCGCACCGAACTGATCCACAACATCATAGGTGATGACGATCTCGCGTACGTCGCCCTGGGCAAGCGCGTCAAAAGCTGCGTCTTCGGAGTCGATCACCAAGAGCGAGCCCTGTCGGCTGATGCCGGCGGGAAGTTCGCTCAGGTTCTCGATGGACAGAACGGAGTTGCTGTCCACATCGCTCGCACCTTGCAACATGCCGACGGAGCGAATGCCGTCGCCTTCTGTCGCGAGAACAGTCAACGCTGCGGCCACGGTCGGGGCGTCGTTCGTGCCCGTGACGGTAAATGACGCGGTCTGCGGCGTGCGGCCGCCGGCTCCGTCTTCGACATCGAAGGACACAGTGAGGTTCAGCGTCTCGCCCGCGGCGAGGCTTTGGAATGCGGCATCGCTTGGGTCGAGCGTCAGCTCGGAACCGGACAGGGACAGGCCTGCGGGCAGGGCGTCGTTCAGAGTGACGAATAACGTCGCGTTGTCCACGTCCGACGCGCCGTCGAGCAGGTCGAGCGTCACGCTCGCACCGTCTTCGGTCGAGATGGCGGATTGCGCTGCGCCAGCGATCGGTGCGTCATTCGTACCCGTAACGGTCAGGGTGACGGTCGCGGTCTCGTCCGTGCCGTCGATGGAATAGGTAAAAGTGACGACTTGGCTCTCGCCCGCGCCGAGGCTGTCGAAATCGGATCCGGTGTCGAAGGTATAACTGCCGTCCGCAGTCAGGATTAGCGAGCCCGCGGTAACATCGGTGACCAGGCTGACGGTCCGGCCGTCCGCGTCGACATCGTTCGCCAGCACATTGCCCGTGGCCGTACCGTTTTCACTCAGGGATTGTGCGTCGTCGACCGCGACAGGGTCGGGATCGACGCCGCCGTCACCGGGGCCCGCATCCGCAGAGTCGAACTCGACGCCGTTGATGAATACAGCGAGGTCTTCGATGCTGCGAACGGTCAGTGCGATGGCGTCAAAGATGAAATTCCCGCGCGATCCGCCGTCGATATAGCTTTGTAGCGCGGCGAAGTCGTCGGCAAAGGCCTGGCTGGCGAACTCTTCAGCTGTGATTTCAAGAACCAGGGTGTCGTGGCCCGAACCGCCGCTGTAGTCGTCATTGCGGTGGCCGCCGGCGTCTGCGGTGTCGAAAACCAGTCTGTCATTGCCACTCTGGCCAAAGACGCGGTCATAGCCCGAGCCGCCATAGAGAAGATCGTCGCCGGAGCCGCCGTAGACGCTGTCGTTGCCTGAACCGCCGAATAGCACGTCCATGCCGCGCGAGCCCGACAGATAGTCGTTGCCTGCGCCGCCATCCAAGAAGTCATTGCCGGAGCCGCCGAAGAGGCGGTCGCGGCCCTCGCCGCCATAGACGATATCGTTGCCACGGCCTGCGAAGACGGTGTCGTTGCCCGATCCCGCATGGACGGTGTCATTGCCCGATCCGGCGAAAATCAGGTCATTGCCTGCGCCCGTGTCGATGTCGTCACTGCCGCCAAATCCAAAGACAAAATCAGTTCCGCTTGTGCCCAGAACCGTATTGGCGCCGAAGCCGCCGAAGAAAAAACGAGCCATGTGTGTTCCCCACCATCCCTAGGGAAGCTCGCGTGCCCAGTTGTAACGCCTGCGCCAACCGCTGCCTATCGTTACTGTGAACACAATCTTAACGCACTATGCGACGCAATCCCTCCTGAGATTTACGAATAGAAAATTCATCCAACTAATCGGCGTCTCAGTCGCATTTGGCCGATCGGGTGAGCCGTAATCAAACTGGTTTTGTTTGACGTGGATCGGGGAAGTTGGTGTCCCAGAGCCGTTTCGGGACTAGCGGCTACGGCGTTTCGGCGGCTGGCCACCACCCTTTGGTCCGCCGCGAGACGGGGCGCGGCGTCGGCGGCTATCGTCCTTTGGCTTGCCAGACGACTTGGGCGACGGCGCAGCCGGTTTTGCGGCAGGTTTGCCGTCGCGTTTCGGTGCGGCTTTGCGAGTGGTGGAACGTGAACCGGACGGTTTGTCGGACACGCGGCCACGGTAGCTATCCTTGGCCTTGCCGGTCATGCGGCCGTCATTGGCTTTTCCGGAGGCGCTAGCTTGACCGCCCTGTCTGTCCTTATTGCCCTGACTGCGCGGCTTGCCTGAACCCTTGGACGCATTGCGATCAGAGGTCTGGCGCGCGTCGTCCGTGCGGCCGCCGCGGGCGGGGCGATCGGTGCGACCCGCGCGCCCCTGTGGGCGCTGCTCGCTATTGCGGCCGTTCCTCTTGCGCGATTTGCCCCGGCCCTTGCGCTGGTTCTGCTCGGGCGTCAGCCGCACGACGTCGATCTTGCCGCGCGCACGAATGGCCTTGATGCGCGCGTCCATATCGGCGGGCATCTCCTCGACGGTGATTTTTTCGTCGAGCAGCTTGTGAATGTCTTTCAGGTAAGGCCGCTCGTCCGAGGCCACAAAGGCGATGGCTCGGCCCGAGCGCTCGGCCCGGCCGGTGCGCCCGATGCGGTGCACATATTGCTCGGCCACATTCGGGATCTCGTAATTGATGACGTGAGTTATCTCAGGAATGTCGATGCCGCGGGCGGCCACGTCGGTCGCGACGAGGATGTTGACTGTCCCGCTCTTGAAGGCGTCGAGCGCGCGTGTCCGCTGCCCCTGGCTCTTGTTGCCGTGAATCGCGACCGCTGCGAGACCGGCGGTCGCCAGCCGCTTCACCACGCGGTCCGCGCCGTGTTTCGTCCGCGTAAAGACGAGCGCGCGACCAACACCAGGCTGCAGCAGCGTATCAGCCAGCAGCATGGGCTTGGCCTCTTTCTCCACATAGATCATGGTCTGCTCGACCTTCTCGGCCGTGGAGTTAGGCGGGCTGACGGTGACGCGCACGGGGTCGGTCAGGAACTGCTTGGACAATTGGACGATCTTGGGCGGCAGGGTGGCGGAGAACATCAGCGTCTGGCGGTCGTCGCCCAGCAGCGGCACGATCTTCTTCAGCGCGTGGATGAAGCCCATATCCATCATCTGGTCGGCTTCATCGAGAATGAGGACCTCGACTTCCTTGAGCGAGATCGCCTTGCGGTCGAGCAGGTCGATCAGACGTCCCGGCGTGGCGACAAGTATATCGGACCCGCCGACGAGCTTCTTGATCTGCGGGCCAATGGCGACCCCGCCGACGACGCGCGTGACCGAGAGGTAGTCGATAAAGCGGCCGTATTTCTGAAAGCTGTCCGCGATCTGCGCGACCAGCTCGCGCGTCGGGGCAAGGACCAGCACCCGCGCGCCGCGCTTGGGCGGATCGCGCTCTTCTTCGACGATGTGGTCGAGCGTTGGCAGGGCGAAGGCCGCCGTCTTGCCCGTGCCGGTCTGCGCGATGCCGAGCAGGTCGCGACCCTGCAATAGATGCGGGATGGCCTGAGCCTGGATCGGGGAAGGGGTCTCGTAGCCCGACGCTTTGAGCGCGCGCTCGAGCGGCTCGGCCAGGGCGAGATCGGTAAATGTGGTCATTGAAGAACTTCTGCGCGGATGCGCGTGATGGCCGGGCCCAAAGGAATTGGAGGCGCGCGGCGGGGAGATAGAAAAGCAAAGTCGCGGGACTAGTTTTCAGTCCCCGGACCCGCGCGTGTCGCGGTCCGTCATCTGAGCGCGCCTGTGGGCTGGGCTGGCTGGGAAGTCAAACGTTGTCGACAGAGCCGTCAATCCGCTGCCAAGGCATGCTCCGTGATGATGTCGCCATTTTGCATGACAAAGGCCGCGCCTTCGCCGGTCATCGCCACGCGTACAGCGCCATGTTGCACACACTTCGCGATTAACGCAGTGCAGCCATCGGGGGGATCGGCCAAGACTGTGTCCGGCTCCCGCAGGGCCAGACGGCTGTGCGCGATGATCTCGCTAACGCTCACTTCGCCCGCGCCGCAGTCCATCTCTCCGACAAGCTTGGGCACGAGATTGAACAGCTCCGCACTGCCATCGCTCTCGGACGCGCGGTCGAGCAGGTATTCATACAGTTCCGTGCCGATGGCGCAGGCATGTCCGGTCTGTTCTTCGGCGTCGAGGCTGCCCATGCCGCGCAGTACGGCGTCGGCAACAGAGAGGCGAAGGCCGTCCCCGCGCTGCTGTAGCTCTTCGAGGATGGACACACGCCGCGCATAATCCTCCGTCGGGTTGTCCGGCGCGACCAGAATGAAACGACCATCGCGGCTGCCGCGCCCGATACGGCCGCGCAGCTGATGCAGCTGGGCCAGGCCGAAACGGTCCGGCTCGAAGACGAGCATGGTATTGGCGGTAGGTATATTGATCCCGGTTTCCAGCATGGCCGTGGCGCAAATGATGCTCCGCTCGCCCGCGGTGAACCGCGCGATGGCCCGGCGGTTTTCCTTCGCACGCCGGTCCCCATGTACGCGCCCGACCTTGTGGTCCGGGTAGAGCGCCTTGATGCGTTTGCGCGTCCTGTTCAGCTCGCTGATACGCGCACATAGGACGATTACCTGACCCTCGCGCGACAACTCCGCATCGATGGCCTCGCGGATCGTAGTTTCATCATTGCCGACCGAGCGAGTCACCGTCTTGCCCCGCCCGCCGGGATAGTTCGCAATGACCGACAGATCCGACAAGCCGACCTTGGCTTCGGCGATGGTGCGCGGAATGGGCGTGGCGGAGAGGCGCAGGATATTGCTCATGGTCGCGCGCTTCGCCCCCTTTTGCCGCTTCGCCGTCGCGCCGAATTTCTGCTCCTCGTCGAGCACGGTGAGGCCAAAGCGCTGCTTACGGAACGCCTTGCCGAGCAGTCCCTGTGTCCCCACGAGAATATCCGGTTTCGCATCAATGATCGCGGTGCGCTCCGCCTCCGTCTGGTCACCGCTATAGAGCGCAATGCTCAGCGATAGGGTTTCGGCGCGCTCGACCATGTCTTCGAAGTGCTGCCGCGCCAGCACGCGGGTCGGCGCGATGAACCGCACACGCTTGCCCGCCAGCGCGCTCGCAAGGACCGCGCGCACCGCCACTTCCGTCTTGCCGCAACCGACATCGCCGGCCAGCACGCGGTTCATCGGTCGCTCGGACCGCAGGTCGTCGACGATCTCCGACAGGGCGCGGGACTGGCAATCCGTAAGCTCATGGGCGAAGCCTTTGCCGGCGCGGCTCAAGCGATGGTCCGTGACTCGGATCTCTGCACCCGTCCTTTGTGCGCGCTTGCGCTTGCGTGCGATCATGGCGCGCACTGACGCCGTGATCTCGACCATGCGCTCGGCCTGGTCCTGCGCCCAGCTTTCGTTTCCGATTTCGGAAAGGCCGTTGTCCGGCACATCCGCGCCGTAGTTCCAGATGCGCACAGCGTCCGAGACCGGCACATGCATCGTCTCGCCGCCGCGAAAGCTGAGTTCGATCGTGTGCAGGGTACCGCTGCTCAGTTCGACCCGGCGCGCTTCGCCCAAGCGGCAAAGTCCGTAGTCGAGATGCACGACGGTATCGCCGGGGACGGGCGGCCGGGTGGAGAGGATTGTTGCAGTCACGCCAGCATAGCGCCCTCGCACCCGCGACGTTCCCGCGCTAAGCGGTCGCAGTTGAACCACAGAGCCGACCCGGCAGCACCACTGACCGATCGGCCAGACCACAGGCCGGCGCCACAGGCGTCGCAGCGCTAACAGGAACTTCCGTCTTGAAAACACTCTTCATCGCCGGCGGCAGCGCGTCCGGCAAGTCGACGCTGGCGCGGCTGGTGCGTGACCGCATCGAACGCGACGGCGGTACGGCGACGCTGCTGATCCAGGACAGCTTCTATCGCGATCGGCCCGAAGGCTCGGGCGCGGGTGACCGCCATCATTTCGACTTCGATCAGCCGGGATCCATTCACTGGTCCGAAATGTACGCAGCGCTGACGGAGCTAAAGGCCGGCCGGGTCGCGGATGTACCCGTCTATGATTTCGCCGTGTCCCGCCGCGCGGGCAAGCATAAGCTGGAGCCCATCGGCGAGCTGCTGATCGTCGACGGAATCCTCGTCATGCATGAGCCGTCCGTGCGCGCGCTGGCCGACGCCTCCGTCTTCGTGCGCGCCGATCAGGACTTGCGCCAGAAGCGCCGGGAGCGGCGTGACGTGGCCGAGCGCGGACGCGACATTGACGATATTCGCCGCCAACTCCGCGATCAGGTCTTTCCCGCCCATGACCGATATGTGGAGCCCAGCGCCGCTCATGCCGACCTCGTGCTCGACGCAGTGGATATCATGGACGATCCCACAGCAGCCGTGAGCGCCGTGCTGGGACTGGTGTCCGACAAATACTGATACGCGCTGTGGATAGCCTTCTGGCCTTGCTCACTGAGTCCGGCTAAGCGCTGACCAACGCGGACCGCGTGCAGGGAACCAACGTCGATGAACCATCCTCTAACCGGCCTCATCGGTGTTGCGCTGCTTTTCGGCATCGCCATTCTCGCCAGCTCCAACCGCCGCGCCATTCGCCCGCGCATCGTGCTGGCCTGTTTCGCCCTGCAGCTCGGCATCGCCGTGCTCGTACTTTACTCCGGTTTCGGCAAGGCCGCGCTGCAAGCCGCTGCCAATGGGATGGAAACGCTGCTGTCCTATTCGGATGCCGGCATCGGTTTCATGTTCGGACCGCTGGGTGATCCGAACGGCCCGGCAGGTTTCGTCTTCTTCACCCGCGTGCTGCCCGTCATCATCTTCTTCGCGGCCCTGATGGAGGTGCTCTACCACCTCAAAATCATGCCCTTCATCGTGAAATGGGGCGGGCGCTTCATCCGCGTGGTCACCGGCACGCGGCCGATCGAGAGCCTCAACGTCGTTGCCAATATCTTCGTCGGCCAGGTCGAAGCGCCGATCTCGCTCAAGCCTTATCTGGGCAATATCAGCCGCTATGAGCTATTCACTATCATGGTCTCCGGCCTCGCCTCCATCGCGGGCTCGGTCATGGCGGGCTATATCGCGCTGGGCATCAGCGCGGACTATCTGATCGCGGCGGCTTTCATGTCCGCTCCTGCCGGGCTGATGATGGCCAAGATCATCATGCCGGAACCGCCGGAGCTGGCCAAGACGGCCGCCGTCGAGCCCGTCATGGCCGAGCCTGAAGGCGGCAAGCGCGAATATTCCAATGTCTTCCTCGCCGCCGCCAACGGTGCGCAATCCGGTGTGCAAATCGCCATCGCCGTCGCCGCCATGCTCATCGCCTTCACCTCGCTCATCGCGCTGGTGAACGGCCTGCTCGGCTGGATCGGCGGCTTTTTCGGGCTCGACGCGCTGTCGATCCAGAGCATTCTCGGAACGCTGTTCAGCCCGCTGATGTGGAGTGTCGGCGTCCCGTGGGAAGAAGCGCGCGCGGCGGGCGGCATCTTCGGCGAAAAGATCGTGCTCAACGAATTTATCGCCTATCTCAGCCTCGCGGGACAGCTCGAAAGCTTCTCCCCGCGCACCCAGACGATCCTCACATTCGCGCTCTGCGGCTTCGCCAACTTCGCCTCTATCGGCATCCTGCTCGGCGGGTTGGGAACCATCGTGCCGGACCGCAAAGGCGAGATCGCGCGGATGGGCCTAAAAGCCGTGTTCGCCGCCTCGCTCGCAAACCTCATGAGCGCGGCTCTGGCCGGAATATTGGTGGGGCTTTAGAGGCGCCTAAACCTTCAGCCCGATCTCGCGCAGCCGCTCGTTCAGGAACTCATTCGCCGTAATCGGCGCTTCCGCGACCGCGCCGCGGGCCACACAGCTCGGCAGCGCCTCCAGCACGAAGTCATTCGCGGGATGCAGGAAATAGGGCATGGAATAGCGCGAATGGGCGCAGCGTTCCGGCGAGGGATTCACCACGCGGTGAGTGGTCGAGGGAATCTCTCCGCCAGTCAGTCGCGCGAGCATATCGCCCGCATTGACCACAACCGCGCCTTCAGGCGGGTTTGCCGCGAGCCAGGTGCCGGAGCGGTGCATGACTTCGAGACCGGCCTCTTCCGCTCCGAGCAGCAGCGTCAGCAGATTGATATCTTCGTGAGCGGCGGCGCGCACAGAACCGGGCTCGATGGCGCT
>CALDUL010000034.1 GCA_937923575.1 uncultured Algimonas sp. | reverse complement strand
ACGCCGTTCAGCTCCGGCTTCCAAAGCACGAAGTCTGCCGGGTTGCGTTTGCGCGCGACTTCGCCCTCGCCCACACGGTCGCCGCCGCGCAGCGCGTCGAGCGTATTGCCGGATAGCTTGCCGTAGTCGTCATATTTAGACACGTCGAAGAAGACGTGGCCGTCCGTTGCGTAAGCGAATCCCTTTTCCAGCAACTCGCTAATCATCGCGATCATGTTGCCGATGTGGTCGGTCGCCTTGGGCTCAACGGTCGGCGGAAGGCAGTTCAGCGCGGCGAGGTCGTCCTGATAGATCTTTGCGTATTTCTCCGTGATCTCGCTGATCGGCCCGCCCTGCTCGGTCGCTGCCGCGATGATCTTGTCGTCAACATCCGTGATATTCCGCGCATAATGCACAGCGTCTTCGCCGTAGATATGGCACAGCACGCGGAAGAGCACGTCGGCGACGACAGCCGCCCGCGCATTGCCGATATGGGCGTATGAATAGACCGTCGGCCCGCAATTATACATCGTCACTCGTGCGGGATCGCGCGGGACAAACCGCTCCACTTGGCGCGTCAGGCTGTTGTACAGCCTTAGCGGATTTTGGGTGTCGTCTTGGTTTTCCATTGCCGCGCTCCCTATATTCTCATTCTATGGCTTGGAACCCCCATGATGGATGGCGTGATGAGTGGCGCGACGCCGGCCACGGCTTTGATTGGCAGCCGGAAGACGAGCTGCCCCGCCGCCCGGTGCAGCACCGCCCACGTATCGGCCTGTTCATCGTCGCGCTGCTGGCGATCATGTTCGTCTATGAAGCGCTATCGACGCCCTTCACCCCGGACGACCGTTTCAACCTGCGCGTCGAGGGTCCGGTCGCCTATGCCTATGGCGGGACGGATAGCGAGAGTTTCGCCGACGTGCTGGAACAGCTGAACGCCAATCCACAGCTGGAGACCATCGTGCTGCGCAATGTGGCGGGCACAACCGACCTGCGCGTGAACTCCCGAATTGCCGAGCTGATCCGCGCGCGCGGGATCGACACTCATCTGGAGCGCACGAGCTATATCGCGAGCGGCGGGGTGGACCTGTTCCTGGCGGGCGAAGAGCGGTCGATGGAATGTGGCGCGCGGATCGGCGTGCACAGCTGGGCCAGCGAGGACGGAAGTGAGCCGCGCACGCTCGGCTACGACCCGCTGGAGGACCGGATGGAGGCCTTTCACGACAGGCTGGGCGTGGCGGACGGCTTCTACAGCTTCGCCCGCGACGCCGCGCCCCACAGCTCTCTCTATTTCCTGACGACGGACGACATTGCGACCTATGACCTGCTGGGCGACGGCGCGTCCTGTGAACGCGCGGGCTTTTTCGGCCTCTTCAGATGAGGGCATTCGGATGAGATGGGATCTGGTCGGACTGGGCGCGGCGGCGCTGGTCATCATCGGCGGCGCCCTGCTGCGCACACCGAGCGAAGGGCTGCTGCAGCTCTCCGTCGATGGCGCGCGCGCCTATGGCAATGGCGTGACCACCGGCGACAGCCAGGCCTCCATACGCGGGCTGGTGGCCGATCATCCCGAAGTCGACACGCTGGTGCTGCAGAATATGCCGGGCACGAAGGATGTGACGAGCAACTACCGCCTTGCGCGCTCGATCCGTCGCGCGGAGCTGAACACCCATCTGGACGCGAATAGCGTGATTGCCTCGGGCGCCGTCGATCTCTTCCTGGCCGGAAAGACACGCACGGCGGAATGCGGCGCGCGGATCGGTGTGCACAGCTGGGGCGGCACGGGCTTCGATGCGCAGGATGTGCGCTTTGATCCACACCGCGCCATGAGCCGCCGCTTCATCGAAGACATGGGGATCGACCCAGATTTTTACGACTTCCGTACGGAGGCCGCCGGATCAGACGACATCCACTGGATGAGCGTCGAGGAGATCAACCGCTGGGGGCTGACGACGGAGCCGATGGTCTGCGGGTAGAAAACGATAAACGCCCCCGACCCGAAAGGGTCGAGGGCGTCGTTCTCCCCTTCGAGATTGTGGGACTTAGCCGTCGATATCGGCGATATAGTCACCCGTGATCAGACAGGTCATGTCCACTTGCGCTTCGGTGCCTGCAGGGCAGGTCACGGTCGTCAGTGTGTTGTTCGAACCGGGCACGACGATCGCATTGTCGCGGATCATGCCGTCATCGTCGATGCTGCGAAAGCGGTCGTCTTCGACCTGCTGGTCACCGGCGACGATGATCTTGCTATCCATTTCGCGGTCGGCGTCACCATCCGCTTGTAGAATTTCGCCGACGGTGTCGTTCACCTTCGAGGGTGCCATCTCGACACTGCCCATCACGGCGGTGTTGGCGGTCGTGGTCATGGCCGTATCGGTCATGGCTGTGTCGGTCATGGGCGCGGATGTCTTGGTCTGCATCTGCGTCGTCGTCTTGTATTGGGAGTGACCGTCGCCGGCGAGGGCGGGCATTGCGACTGCGAGAGCAGCGGCAGAAATCAGTACGGTCTTAAGGGCGGTCATAAAAATGGTCTTTCGTCTAGCGTTTGGCAGGATTGCCAAGGCGAAAACAATAACATTTCAACTGGTTAAATAAGCTGAGATATCGGTGTTCCCGCATATTATCAACGGGGCGAGACGGCAGATCGTTCCAAATTCCTTGCCTGCAGCTAAAGTCGGTGCGCTGTTTTCGCAGCGATGCCGGACCGTTTTGTCCCTTACGTCTGCGCCCTTCGCCCCCTATATCGCCGCCATGAGCCAACCCGACCTCAAGCCTGTTTCGTCCACACGGCCGACGCCCGAAGAGGCGATGGACGCCGTCCGCACGCTGATCGCCTGGGCGGGCGATGACCCGGCGCGCGAGGGGCTGATCGACACGCCCAAGCGCGTGATCAACGCCTATCGCGAGTGGTTCCGCGGTTATGACCAGGACCCGGCAGAGGCGCTGTCACGCACATTCGAGGACGTGTCCGGCTATGACGATATGGTCGTGCTACGCGATATCGACGTGGAGTCCCATTGCGAGCACCACATGGCGCCGTTTCTCGGCAAGGCCTGGGTCGCCTATCTGCCGACGGACCGCGTCGTCGGAATCTCCAAGCTGGTCAAGGTCGTCGAAGTCTACGCCAAGCGGCTGCAGACGCAGGAGACCATGACAGCGCAGATCAGCGACGCCATCGAGAGCGCGCTGGCCCCCAGAGGCACCGCCGTGATGATCGACGCCGTGCACCAGTGCATGAGCACGCGCGGCGTCCATCACCCGGATGTATCGACCATCACGACGAGCTTTACCGGCGCGTTCAAGTCCGACGCTGCCCTGCAGGACCGTTTCCTGCGCCTGACCGGGCGGTAGCTGTCCTGTCCTTAAGTTGACGACAAGACATCGTGCGCACAGGCGCTTCCCATGAAGCTTCGCCTCGCACTCCTCGCCTTCGCCGCGTTCGGCATGCCCGCTTACGCCCAGACGGCCCAGACCCTCACCTGCTCCGGCGTCGACGCGCTAGGGCGCACGGTGGAACGACCTTGCGCCGCGACCGCTCCGGACCCGCTGCGCACGACCGGCGTCTATACCGAAGAAGAGCGTCTCGACACGGACGCGGACCGCAACGCCGCACGGCTGCGCCAGCTCGAACGGCTCGCCAAGCCATTGCCGAAGCAACCCGACGATATTCGCGGCAAACCTCAAATCGGGATCGGTTTTGGTCCCTATGGGATCGACACGACGGAAGAGACGCGCAAGCGGATCGAGCGTGAACGGACCGATCCTTATTCGGTCGACACTGTGGTGGACGATTAAAGTCGCTCCTGTCGTCACCGGCGCGCGTTTGCCCGCAACTTTCACTTCGCCCACGCGCTTCTGTTGTAATGTGCGAACTCTACCTCTCTTCCTCCGCCACACCTCACTTCCCGGGGGACGACCTGCGCACGCTTGAACGCCACGGCGGCATACCGTGGACCAATCAGGAAGGCTGGGGCATGGCGTGGCTTGATGAGCAGGACGAGCGCAAACAGTACGAGATCGTAAAGCTCGACCAGCTCGCCCACGGAAACCCCCTCTACGAAACCCAGCTCGACGCGGCGCATGACGCGCCTGTCTGGCTGTTGCATCTGCGCGCGGCGTCAAGCGGCGGGCGGTCGATGGAGAACACCCAACCCTACCATATTTGCTGGCCGCTGCCGAATGCGGCCGCTGGCATCTTCATGCATAATGGCGAGCTCAAGGGCATGGAGACGCGGCTGCTTCAGGAATTTGGCCACGACCCGCGCAAGGGAACGGCCGATAGTGAAGGCGGCGCTCATATACTGCAGCGCGATCTCGAAGCGGCAAAGGACATCGAGGCGGCCTGGCCGATCTTTCAGGATTGGGCGCAGCGCATGCGCTATATGGGCATCGGCAATTTCATCGTCGGGCTGGAGCGCAACGTCTTCGTCCATGTCCATCGCCGCACGCAAGTCGGCGAAGAGATTGCCGACGATCCCGGACTTTTCATGGCGCAGAGCGAAGACCGCATTCGCCTGTCATCCGAGCCGATGGCAGACGACGACACCGCGTTGGAGCGCGGCGCGTTACTGTGGATACGCGACGGCAAGATAGTGGCGCGCGGGCTGACAAAAGCGGCGTGAGGGCTTAGGTGGCCACTCATGGCTAGCGATAAACTCAACGTCCTTCTCATTGGCTCCGGCGGTCGCGAACATGCGCTGGCGTGGAAGCTCGCGCAGAGCCCGCTGCTTGGAGAGCTGACCTGTGCGCCCGGCAATGCGGGCATCGCGGAGGTTTGCGCGGTCGTCGACGTCAAAGCCGACGACATGATCGGCCTGCTCGGCCTGATCGACCGCGGCGGCTATGACCTCGTCGTCGTAGGCCCGGAACAGCCGCTCGCCATGGGTCTGGTCGACGTTCTGCACGAGCGCGACGTCAAGGTCTTCGGCCCCACGGAAGCGGCCGCCATGCTGGAGAGCTCCAAGGCCTTCACCAAGGATTTCTGCGACCGCTATCAGATTCCGACGGCCGCGTATGGTGTCTTCACCGAATCTGAGGCGGCCAAGGCCCATCTCGACACGATGAGCGCGCCCTATGTGCTGAAGGCCGACGGGCTGGCGGCGGGCAAGGGTGTGGTGATCGCCGAAGACTTGAGCACCGCAAAGTCCGAGCTGGACGAGTTCTTCTCCGGCAAATTCGGTGACGCCTCGGCTAAAGTCGTCATCGAGGAATTCATGACGGGCCAGGAAGTCAGCTTTTTCGCGCTCTGCGATGGAGAGACGGCGATCCCACTGCTTGGCGCGCAGGACCATAAGCGTGCAGAGGACGGCGACAAGGGTCCCAATACGGGCGGCATGGGCGCCTACTCTCCCGCCCCCGTCTTTACCAAGCAGATGATGACCGACGTCATGCAGACCATCATCGCACCGACCCTGCACGGCATGAAAAAGGACGGCGCGCCCTTCACCGGTGTGCTGTTCGCCGGGCTGATGATCACCGATGAAGGCCCGAAACTAATCGAGTACAACGTCCGTTTTGGTGACCCGGAATGCCAAGTCCTGATGCGCCGCCTTCAATCCGATCTTCTCCCGCTGCTGCTCGCTGCCGTCGAGGGCAAGCTGAATACGGCCAAGGCCCCCGCATGGCTCGACGATCCAGTCGTCAATGTCGTGCTCGCCGCCAAGGGCTATCCGGGCGCTTACAAAAAAGGCTCGATCATCAACGGCGTCGAAGAGGTCAATGAGCGCGACGGCATCGTCGTCTTCCATGCCGGCACGCGGCGCGGGCGCAATTGCGGCAAGCTCAAAGCCAATGGCGGGCGGGTGCTGAATGTGACCGCTTCGGGAGAGACGCTGCGAGAGGCGGTGGACGCGGCCTATGCGGCTGTCGAGGACATCAAGTGGAGCCAAAAGCAGTTCCGCACCGACATCGCGCATCGGGCGCTCTAGGCCTTCTTCTCCCAGCCCCCGCGCTCGCCCTGCTGCCAGTAGGACAGCTTGGCGTCCGTCGCGGATAGGCGTTTCCACCGCGCGCGCTCCCGAGACACGGCCTCAGACGAGCGCCCATCGATCATGACCATGACCCGCTCGGTCTCCGGTCCTGGTTCGATCTCGGCTCCGTCCACGACAAACACCGCGTGGAAGCCCTCCGCCGTCTTCGCACCGTTGGCAAGCAGCACCGGCTGCTGGTCCGCGCGGCCCTGATCCTCCCGCCCATGCGGCAGGAAGCTGTCGTCGCGAAAGGTCCAGAGAAAGTCGTCCCATTCGGACAAGTTCGCCCCGTCCGGCAGCCGCACCATCGCCCGCCACCCCTTGCCCAACGTCTTGCCGAGCAGGTCCGGCAGAACCTGCTGCAGCGTCGAGGCTTCGAGGTGGTAGAACCAGTATTCGGCCACGCTAGCCTTCGTAGTTCGACGCAATCCAGCGGTTCAGCAGCCGCACGCCGAAGCCAGTCCCAAACGTGCTCTCGCGCGCGTCGTGGCGACCGGATGGCTTCATGCCCGTGCCAGCGATGTCGAGGTGCGCCCAGGGCGTGTCCTTGCCGACAAAGCGCTTCAGGAACTGCGCCGCCGTGATCGAGCCCGCCGCGCGGCCACCGATGTTCTTCATATCGGCATTGGGGCTATTGAGCAGCTTGTCGTAGCTCTCGCCCATCGGCAGACGCCAGATCTTGTCCGTGGAGGCTTCGCCCGCGAGGCTGAGCTGTTCGGCAAGACCGTCGTCATTGGAGAACAGCCCGGCGTGTTCATGGCCGAGCGAAACGATGATCGCACCCGTGAGTGTGGCGAGATCGACGCAGGCCGCGGGTTTGTATTTGGTAATGCCGTAGTGGA
Source organism: uncultured Algimonas sp. (assembly GCA_937923575.1). GTDB lineage: Bacteria > Pseudomonadota > Alphaproteobacteria > Caulobacterales > Maricaulaceae > Litorimonas. The sequence goes on along the minus strand of CALDUL010000034.1, from coordinate 34,472 downwards.
GCGCGTCGGCCAGCACGAGGCGGCCTTCCGCGTCCGTGTTCTGGACTTCAATGGTCTGACCGGACATGGAGGTGACGATGTCGCCGGGGTTCTGCGCCGATCCATCGGGCATGTTCTCGACCAGGCCGACGATGCCAATGACATTGGCCTTCGCCTTGCGCTTGGCCAGCGCCATCATGGAACCGGAGACCGCTGCCGAGCCGCCCATGTCGCCCTTCATGTCCCACATGTTGGCGCCGGGTTTCAGGCTGATGCCGCCGCTGTCGAACGTCACGCCCTTGCCGACGATCATGGCGGGGGCGTCTCCGTCCTTGCCGCCATTCCAGCGCATCACGACCAGCTGGCTGTCGCGGGTCGAGCCCTTGCCGACACCCAGCAGCGAATGCATGCCAAGCTCTTCCATTTCCGCTTCGCCAAGAACCTCGACCTCGACACCGAGATCCGTCAGGCCCCGCAGGCGCGCGGCGTAATTCTCTGGGTAGATGACGTTCGGCGGCTCGTTCACCAGATCGCGCGCAAACACGATGCCGTCGGTCACGGGCCCGTAGTAATTGTCATAGGCATCGCGCGCCGCCGCCGGGTCGTCGCATGCGATGCGGACGCGCTTCAGCGCGGGTTTCTTCGGCGCTGTCGCTTTGGATTTGTGACGGTTGAAGGAATAGGTCGCGAGCCGAGCGCCGACCGCCGCGCGGGCGGCATCGTCCGGCGACGAATCAGATCCCGCAAGATGCACGGTGAGCGAGCCCGTGCCGGAGCCGCGCAGCGCCTTGGCTGTTTTCGCGACCGCCATTTCGTAATCGAACACATCATTCGAGCCGCGCGCCTGCACGAAGACGCGCACGGCACTATTGCCGTCGGCTGCATAGGTCGAGAATGTCTGGCCTGTTTTATTCGAAAATCCTGTGGCCTTTGCCACGGCGTCCAGGCCCGCATGGGTGTAGTGCGGCCCGAACTTGCCCTTGGTCGCGATTACAAGCGCAGCGCCTTCGGTCGCGGCGGCGTCGGAGACGAACTCGACATCAATGGTTTCAGTCACGGCAAAAGGCAGAATGTCGGTCATAATCTCGTCTTGGTTGTTTCAAGTGCGCAGGCGCTAAATGGCCGGATATTCACGCGGTTCCCGCTGGTAAACCCCATAGACGCGTTTTAACAGCGTTATGGCGTCGCGCCTGCGCGACGGGTCAAATCGGGCAGGACCGATGACCGCGCAAGAGGACACGACTTCCACCCATGCCATTGCTGCAGCGATATCTGTTCGGCCAGGCCTTTTGGCCGACCGTGCTGGCGCTATCCGCGCTGGCCCTGCTCGCCCTGCTGACGCAGAGCCTGCAGACGCTCGATCTGATCGTGGAGAACCGGCAGAGCGCGCTGACGTTCCTGAAGATCACGGGCCTCGCCCTGCCACAGCTGATCGGCATCATCCTGCCGCTGGCCGTCTTCATGGCCGCGCTCTACGCGCTGAACCGGATGAGCGGCGATAGCGAGCTGATCGTCGCCAAGGCAGCCGGTGCATCACCCTGGCAGATCGGTTCCCCGCTGGTCCGATTGGGCGTGTTCGCCATGATTATCCACTTGCTGATCACGCTGGTCGTGCAGCCGGCCTCTTTCCGCCAGATGCGGACCGAAATTCTCAAGGTTCGGACCGATCTCGCCTCGCAGCTGGTCCAACCCGGAGAATTCGTCAGTCCCGCGCGCGGCCTGACGCTTTACGCGCGAGAGATCACGCAGGGCGGAGAGCTGGAGGACGTCATCATCCGTGACGGTCGCGATCCCGACGGCGTGCAGACCCATACGGCCAAGACCGGTGTCGTGCAGCGCACACCCATTGGCGCGGCCCTGCTGCTGAGCGACGGTGCGGTGCAGGAACGGCTCGAAGACGGCACGCTGGATGTCATCGAATTTCAAGACTACCGCTTGGACCTGTCCGACGTGCTGAGTGCGGATACGCGGCTGCGCCTGAAAGCCTCGGACCTCTATCTGCACGAGCTGCTGCGCCCCGATCCGGCAAGTTTCGTCTATGGATCGCAGCGGGCCGAGTTCGCCGCGGAAGGCCACGCGCGTATCACTGCGCCGCTTTACAATGTCGCGCTGGTCATACTCGCGCTGTGTTTCATGATCCGGGGCGAGCACAAGCGGCTGGGCTATGGCCGCACCATCATCATCTGCGCCGTGACGGGCTTTTTGTTGCGGCTGATCGGCTTTGGCATGACCTCGGCGGCGGAAGGCAATATCGCGCTCAACGCCCTGCAATACGGCGTGCCGGGCGGGGTGATCGTTCTGGGCACGCTCTACCTCATGCGCCGCCGCAAAGTCGCGCGGCGCGGGCGCAAACGGGCAGCCGCCGCCTATGAGGCCGGACTGGCCGCGCTCGCGACGCAATCATCCCGGCAAGTTCCGGAACAGGCGACGCCCTGATGCCGCGTCAGCTGTTTCGATACATCCTGCGGCGCACCGCCATGTCGCTTTTCGTGGCCTTTCTGGTCGTGACGGGCATCATCATGTTGGTCGACTTCGTGGAGGCCAACCGTGATCTTGGCTCGGCTGTCGACATCGGCTCGGGCAAGCTGTTCCTGTTGACCGCGCTGGAAACCCCGTCGCTGATCGAGCAGACGATTCCCTTCGTCGTGCTGTTTGGCGTAATGGGCGCGATCAATGGCATGAACCGCCGCTCGGAGCTGATCGTCATGCGTGCGTCAGGGCAGAGCGCCTGGTCGATTATCCGGCCTGCAATCTGGCTCGCAGGCGGACTGGGCCTCGTTTGGGCGGTGCTGTTCAACCCGTTGGCCAGCCGCGCCTATGACACGTTTGAGACGCTGTCGGCGGAATGGCTGGGCGAAGGCCCGCGTCTCTATGACGACGAGATCTGGCTGAGAGAGGGCCGCGAAGGAGAGCAGCGGGTCATTCACGCAAACGCACTCGACCTCAATTCGCGCACGCTGATCGAGGCCGAATTTCTGATCCTGCGCGTCGATTCGGACGGCCGCACCGTCTTTGAACGCCGGTTCGATGCCAAGACCGCGCGCCTCGTCACCCAAGGCTATTGGCAACTGGAAGAGGTGATCGAGAACGCGACGGGCGAGCCGACGCAGAGACATGCCGCCATTTCGCTGCCCACGACGATCGACGTGGAAACCTTGGCCAAACAGGCGTCCGGCGTGGAGCGCACGGCATTCTGGAACTTGCCGCAAACGATCGCGGAGACGGAGGAAGCGGGCTTTTCCGCGCAAGGTCTGCGCCTGCAGTTCAACCGTTTGCTGTCCCTGCCGGTTATGCTGATCGCCATGGCCTTCATCGCGGCAGGCGTGTCGATGAGCCTCGCGCGCGAAGGCGGCACGCTGCGCCTGCTCATCACCGGGGCCGTGCTGGGCTTCGGCGTTTTCTTCGCCGATTCGATGGTCGGGGCATTTGGCTCCGTCGCCATCGTCCCGGTCTTCCTCGCCGCCTGGTCCGTTCCGCTGGTCGTGCTCGCACTCGGCATAGCGCATCTGGCGCGGATCGAGGACGGCTAATACGGGCGACTGCGTGATGACCGAATGTTAAGCCTATGGGCGCAGCACGCGTCCTATATTGCGCTATACAGACTCAGGCCGTTCATTGCCGCGCCCTATCGGAGCGGTTAAGACGCGCCGACTTCCGCCTTCACGGATAAGGACGAGACATGACGGTTCGCCGCTTTCTGACTATCGCCACACTCGCGGCGACCACCGCGCTCTCCGGCGTGAATGCCTACGCTCAACAGGCGGAGCTCTCGCCGGCGGCTCATTCCATTGCAGCAGTGGTCAACAATGACATCATCACCAGCCATGACCTCAATCAGCGCATCATGTTCATGCTCGCCACGACTGGCGTGGAGCGCACCGAAGAATCGCTGATCCGCGTGCAGAACACCGCGCTTCGCAATCTCGTCGACGAGCACCTGCAGATGCAGGAAGCCGAGCGCTATGATCTGACGATCGACGACCGGGAAGTGAATCAGGCCGTGGCACAGCTAATCGGCCGCAATGGCCTCGACCCGCAGGACGTGGTGCAACGCCTCGCGTCTGCCGGCGTGTCGATCGAGACGCTGCGCGATCAGCAGCGCTCCGATGTGGCATGGCAACGGCTGACCAACGGCCTGTTCGGTTCGCGTATTCGTATCTCTGATTCGGTGATCGACGAGACGCTCAGCCGCCTCACCGCCAATGCGTCCAAGCCGTCATACCGGGTGGCCGAGATCTACATCGAAGCCACGCCCGAAATCGGCGGCGCGGAAGGCGCGCTGGAAGGCGCGCGCGCCATGATTTCACAGGTCGCGCAGGGCGCACCTTTCCCGCTGCTCGCACAGCAATTTTCCTCTGCCCCATCCGCCGCGGCAGGCGGCGATATCGGCTGGGTCAAAAAGGGCGAGATGCGTCCCGAGATCGACGCGGTGCTGGACCTGCTGGACCAGAACGAGCTGTCTGATCCCATCGTCGTGCCCGGCGGCGTCTATGTCGTCGCGCTGATGGAGAAAAAGGTCTCGACCTCAGATACGCTCTATGACCTGCGCCAGGTCACGATCGAGGGCGAAGGCGCGGAAGCGCGACTCGTTGCGCTACAGGGCAAGCTGGTCGGCTGCGACACGGCCGAGGAAGAGGTCAAAGCATTGGACGGCGTCAGCACGGCCAGCATGGGCGAGCTGAAAGCCTCCGAAATGAACGAGCTCCTGCTGGAAAAGATCAGCACGACCGAGATCGGACAGCTGTCCGACCCGGTCGAGCGTCCGAACGGCGCCACATCGATCATGGTCTGCGACCGCACGACGACGGGCAGCGAAATCCCGACACGCGACGAGATCGAGAACCGCCTGATCAACACGCAGCTGGCCCAGGCGTCCCGCCGTCACCTGCGTGACCTTCGCCGCAAGGCCACCATCACAGTCCGGTCGTAGCCATGACGGGGCGGGCTCCGCTCGCGCTGACCCCCCTCGCGCTGACCCCCCTCGCCCTGACAATGGGCGACCCGGCCGGGATCGGGCCGGAGATCACCTGGAAGGCTTGGGAGAGATTGCGAGAGCGGCGTGAGCTCGCCTTTGCCGTCATCGCCCCGCCCGCCGTGCTGCGCTCCGTCGCGCGCGCCGATCATCCCGTCGCGATCATCGACGATCTCTCGCAAGCGTCCGGGGCCTTCTCCGACGCTCTCCCGATTCTGCCGATCGATGGCTCATGCGCCGTGCCCGGTCAGGCCGACACCATGCATGCCGAAGCGATCACGGGCAGCATATCGACCGCTGTTCGCCGCGCGCTCGCGGGAGACGCCGCCGCTGTCGTGACCAACCCGATTGCCAAGGATGTGCTCTACCGCGCGGGTTTCTCCTTTCCCGGCCATACGGAATATCTTGGCACGCTCTGCGAAGGCGTGGACGCCCCCTACCCGCCCGGCCCAGTGATGATGCTGACCGCGCCGGATGGCGAGCGCGCGCCGCTGCGGGTCGCGCTGGCAACAATCCATATTCCGCTGTCGGAGACCAAGGCGGCCATGACGTCCAAGACCGTTCTGTCGGCCGCACGCACGCTGCTCGGCGCGCTGCGCGTGGACTTCGGGCTGGAGCGGCCACGTCTCGCCGTCTGCGGGCTGAACCCTCATGCGGGCGAGAACGGCGCGCTGGGCACAGAGGAGCGCGACATCATCAACCCGGTCTGCCGCCTGCTGCGATCCGAGGGTCACGACGTGACCGACGCCCTGCCCGCCGACACGCTATTCCACGCCGAAGCCCGCATGAATTACGACGGCGTATTGGCCATGTATCACGACCAGGGGCTGATCCCGGTCAAGACGCTAGACTTTCACCGCGGCGTCAATGTCACGCTGGGCCTGCCCATTGTACGCACCAGCCCCGACCACGGCACGGCGTTCGGCATTGCGGGCCAAGGCATAGCGCGACCGGACTCGCTGATAGAGGCGCTTCGGGTCGCCAGAGAGATTGCGGATCATCGTGCTGGATAAACTGCCTACCTTGAGCGAGACCGTTGCGATCCACGGCCTGCGCGCGGACAAGTCGCTGGGCCAGCATTTCCTGCTCGATCTAAATCTGACGCGGAGCATTGCGCGCCTCGCCAAACCGCTGGCCGGCACGCACGTCGCGGAAGTGGGCCCCGGTCCGGGCGGTCTCACGCGTGCGCTGCTGCTCGAAGGCGCGGAGTCCGTGCTCGCGATCGAAATGGACGCGCGCTTCTTTCCGCCATTGGACGATATCGCCCGCGCGTCCGGTCGTCTTTCGGTCCACCACGGCGACGCGCTGCGGCTGAACATTGCGGACGCCATGCCCGCCCCGCGCAAGATCGTGTCCAACCTGCCTTATAACGTCGGGACCAAAATGCTCGTCGATTGGGTGACGACGCAGCCGCGTTTCTGGGAGCAGCTGGTGCTGATGTTCCAACTCGAAGTCGCCGAACGCATCTGCGCGCAGCCGGGCGAGAATGCTTACGGTCGCCTCGCCGTGCTCTGCCAGAGCGTGGCGCACACCCGTATCGCCATGGAGGTGCCCGCCCGGCTGTTCACACCCCCACCCAAGGTGGACAGCGCCGTGGTCGTGCTCGACCCGCTGGACGCGCCGTTCAATGACCTGAAAGCGTTGGGTGAACTCACCCAGGCCTGTTTCGGGCAGCGCCGCAAGATGATCCGCGCCTCGCTGAAGCCCTATGCCAAGCGCCACAAGCTGACGCTATCCGACTGGCTGGAACGCGCGGAGGTGGAGCCGACGGCGCGGCCGGAAACGCTGCCGGTCACCGCCTTTCACCGGCTCGTCGAGGCGCGTTAGTCCGCAATTTGCGCGTCGAATATATGCGGATGGGCGCGCAGCAGACCGCGGCGTTCCGTTGCCCGGAGCCGTGCCCGCTGTTTTAAGGCACGACAATGTTACCGACCTGCGGTCTTGACGCATGGCCGCGCGCTCGCAAAACCAGACCTTAACGAAAGGTTATGTGGAGACCGATATGCGAAACGTCCTATTGCCGAGCCTGATGAGCGCGACGCTATTGGGGGCCTGTGCGTCTTCGGCGACCTCTCCCGCCAATCGTCCCATTCCCGACGCGCCGAAATTCGAAAGCCAGGCGCGGGCTGTCACGCCGAATACGGGCGCTCCGTCTGACATGCAGGTAGGCGGTGCTGCCGCGGCGGTCGAGCCTCGGAAGCCCACTATCGTCATCGCCGCCAATACCGAAGGCGTTGGCGCGGGCTGGAACTCGATCACCCAGAACCCGATGGCCGGACCGGTAGCGGAGCTATCCAATCTCGGCGGTCCGGTGACCGTCATCGGCGCAGTCGGCGCCATCGTCGCACTGGACGCCGCGCCCAAGGGCCGGGCCGCGCGCACGGCGCGGGCCGTCAATGCGGGCGTCGACATGGAGGCGCTGGACGAGAGCCTTGCCAACGGCTTGGAATCCGAGCTGGACGATCTCGAAGTGGACGTCGCCGTCAAGGTCATCGAACGCACGAAGGACCTGCCAGACGACGCCTATGTGCTCGCCACGGACTATACGATTTCGACCGATGGCTCCGCCGTGCGCGTGCGCTCGAACCTGCGCCACAGCGATGTGATCCGCTATGTCGAGCTGGTCGAAGCCTCGAACAAAAGGCTGCAGCTCGCCCGCGAAGGCTTCGGAAATTTCGACTACCGTCGGGAACAGCGGCGCATCGACAAGGCGCGTGAACGCCTGCTGAGCAACCGCCGCTACGCCGGTGCCTATGTCTATCATTCCGACCCGATCGCGCTCCCCGACACGGGCGATTTGCCTGAGGAAGAATTGCAGATGGACATGCGAGAGCGGCTCGTCTCCGCGCTGGACGTGGAGCGCAACGCGCAACGCATGCGGGCGGAAGCCATCTATCAGGCCGCTATCGCAGCCGACCCGTCGGAGAAACGCCAGCGCAAGGCCGCGAAGCGCCGCGACAAGGCATTCGCCAAAGCCGACAAGCTCTATGCCGATAGCTTGGAAAAGGCTGGCGATGACGAATTCGGCAAGATGGAGCGCATGGTGCTCGGCGTCGAACAGTGGATGGATGCGGAGACTGGGGACACGCTGATCGCGGAGACGCTGGCCGAAGCACAGGCCTTCATCATCGACGCCATTGCCGACGGGTTCGAGAGTGGCGCGGTCGCGCAAGTGGGCGTGACACCGGATGCCGTTGTGGACGGCGAGCCGGTCCAGACGCTGAAGACCGAGCCAGATGGTCGCTCCATCGTGCGCGTCGTCGATGGACCCAATGCCGGGACGGTGATGAGCGTGCCGGAGTTCGGCATTGGCGACTACGGCGGCTCGACAAAGACCGTCAACTAGAGCGTCGGTTCAGCATCTGAGAGTTTTCGTAAGTGCCCTAGGGCGTTGTAATCTTGAAAAACAACGTTCGACGAGACCCCCTTGGCGCTAACCGCCGCTCACCAGCCGCTTGACGAATCCGCTCAGCCAGGGCTGCCGTTTGCGGCGCATGCGTTCGGCGGTCACGATGGAGAGCAGCTCGCCCATCGCGCGGTCGATGTTCTCGTTGACGAGCACATAATCATACTCCGCCCAATGGCTGATCTCGGCCTCGCTCTTGCTCATGCGGCGCGCGATGACATCGTCGCTGTCCTGCGCGCGCGAGCGCAGGCGCTGCTCCAGCTCCCGCATATTCGGCGGCAGAATAAAGATCTTCACGAGGTCATCGGCTGACGCTTCGGCGAGCTGCTGCGCGCCCTGCCAGTCGATGTCGAAAACGATGTCCTTGCCCTGGGACAGCGCCTCTTCGACCGGACCTCGCGGCGTGCCGTAGTAATTGTCGAACACGCGGGCATGTTCCAACAGCTGGCCGTCAGCCTCCAACTCGCCGAACTTTTCCTTGGTGATGAAGTAGTAATCCTCGCCGTCGCGCTCGCCGGGTCGGGGCTGGCGCGTGGTGACCGATACACTCATCGCAATCGCAGAGTCCTGCGCCAGCAGGCGGCGGGTCATGGTCGTCTTGCCCGCACCCGACGGGCTGGACAGCACGATCATCAACCCACGGCGCTGGCTCTTGAGTTCGTCCAGATCGCTCATCGCTTCATCCTCATCGGAGCCCGCGCTCCCTCTGTATCTTGCGCCATTTTGCAACGGCCCGTTCGTGCTCGGCCAGCGTGCGAGAAAAGGCATGCCCCCCCGTGCCGTCCGCGACGAAATAGAGCGCGTCCGTCTCGTCGGGGTTTAGCACGGCCAATATGGCGTCGCGGCCGGGATTGCAGATCGGCGTCTTCGGAAGGGCCGGAATCTGGTAGGTGTTCCAATCCGTCTTGCGGTCGATTTCGGAGCGGCGAATGCGGCGCTGCTTGCCATCGCGCCCGCGCAGGATCTCGCCCTTGGATATGCCGTAGATGATCGTCGGGTCGCTTTGCAGCTTCATGCCGCGGCGCAGGCGATTGGTGAACACGCCCGCGACCTTGCCGCGTTCCATGCCAATGCCCGTTTCCTTCTCCACGACGGAAGCGAGGATGATCGCTTCCTCGCGCGTCTTGACGGGAATGTCGGGATTACGCTGCGGCCAATACTCATCGAGCAGCGCGTCCTGCGCGGCCGTCATTCGGGCAAGGACTGTGCTGTGCTTGGTACCGCGCGCGAAATTATAGGTATCCGGGAGCAGCGCGCCTTCGGGCGGTATAGTCGGCCCGTCGTCGACAAAAGCCGCCGCCTCATCCAGAGCACGCACGATCTGAGCGGACGTCATGCCCTCGGGCGCGGTAAAGGCATATTCGACCGGGCGGCCCTCGACCAGATCGGTGTAGATGCGCGCCATGCTCGCGCCTTCGGTCACGCGGAATTCGCCCGCCTTGAAATTGTTCTCATTACCGCGGAGCCGCGTGACGACCTTGAATAAGCGCGCATCGCTGATCAGACCTTCGCTCTCCAGCTTATCCGCGATCCGCGACATGCCCGCACCGCGCGGGACTTCGAAAACAGTCGTGCCGGACGGTGTTGCCAATGCACTTTCATAGCGCCAGTTCAGCCAGCTATAGCCGACGACTGCCAGTCCCAGTCCGAAAGTGAGAAGCCCGCCCAGCGCGAGCAGGATCAGCACGCCGCGATTCTTGCGGGTGGTCTCGGCCTTAACAGCGGCGAGCTCGTCGCGCGGGTCGCTCACCTATCCAGTTTGGCGAAAATGACGGCCGCATTGGTGCCGCCAAAGCCGAAGCTATTGGACATGGCCGCCACGGCTTCGAATGGTTTGGCCTTGTGCGGGACGAGGTCGAGCGCGGTTTCGACGCTCGGATTATCAAGATTGAGCGTCGGCGGCGCAATTCCGTCGCGCAGAGCGAGAATTGAGAAGATGCTTTCGATAGCGCCCGCCGCGCCGAGCAGGTGGCCCGTCGCGGATTTGGTGCTACTCATCAGAACACTGCCCGCGTGGTCGCCCAACAGGCGCTCCACCGCTTTGACTTCCAGCTCGTCACCCATTGGCGTGGAGGTGCCGTGTGCGTTGACATAGCCGATGTCGGACGCGTTCAGACCGCTATTGGCGAGCGCGGCCTGCATCGCGCGGAAACCGCCCTCGCCCTCCGGGGCGGGGCTAGTAATGTGATAGGCATCGCCGGACAGGCCATAGCCGACCAGTTCGGCATAGATCGTCGCGCCGCGCGCTTTGGCGTGTTCATATTCTTCGAGCACCACAGCGCCCGCGCCTTCGCCCATCAAAAAGCCGTCGCGGTCCTTATCATAGGGACGGGAAGCCTTTTCCGGCGTATCGTTAAAGCCCGTCGTCATGGCGCGACACGCCACGAAGGACGCAATGCCGAGGCGGTTGATGGCCGCTTCGCCGCCGCCCGCGACCATGACGTCCGCATCGCCATATTTGATCAGCCGGCCCGCATCGCCAATGGCGTGGGCGCCTGTAGCACAGGCCGTGACCACCGCGTGGTTCGGGCCTTTGAGCCCATGACGGATCGACACCTGGCCAGACGCCAGATTGATCAGCATGGCCGGAATGACGAAGGGCGACAGGCGGCGCGGGCCCTTTTCGTGAAGCGTGATCGACGCCTCATAGGTCGTCTGCAGCCCGCCAATGCCGGAGCCCATCATGACGCCGGTGCGGTGCTGAGCCTCTTCGTCCAGATCCTTGGGCGACCAGCCGGCATCGGCCAGCGCTTCGTCGGCGGCAGCGATGGAATAGAGGATGAAATCGTCGAGCCGTTTGGCGTCGCGCTTGCTCATCAGCGCGTCTAGATCGAAAGCATCCGCCCGATCGGGAAATTCATCGCGACGCGGTACTTGCGCTGCAATCTTGCAGGCAAGATCCTCTGTCTCGAAAGAGGTGATACGGCGGGCACCGGAGTGCCCGTCCGTTAGGTTTTTCCAGGCGGGTTCGACCCCGCAACCGACGGGTGTGACCAGGCCCAGGCCCGTGACAACGACCCGACGTGTCATGCGAGAAGTCCTTAGCCGACTTTCTCGGAGATGAACTTCACGGCGTCGCCGACCGTCTGGATGGTCTCAGCCGCATCGTCAGGGATTTCGATGTCGAACTCTTCCTCGAACGCCATCACCAGCTCGACATTGTCGAGGCTGTCAGCGCCCAGATCGTCGATGAAGTGGGCATTTTCCGTGACTTTGTCTTCTTCGGCGTCGAGATGCTCGATGACCATCTTCTTCACGCGAGCCATAACGTCAGACATAGATTTTCCTTAATTCTCCGCCGGACTGCCCGGCGTGTCTTTGGCACAGTTTGGGAGGTAGGCGGCACAAAACAACCCCAGCCCCCCACTTTGCTTCGCCGGGATTAGCATAGCAGACCCGGACGCGCCACCCTGCCGCCGGGCAGAATATCGCAGATTTATCAGTTTCGAGCGAAGTTCGAAACCTCAATCAAATCATGGCCATACCGCCGTTCACATGCAGGGTCTGGCCCGTCACGTAATTGGCCTCGTCGGAGGCGAGATAAAGCGCTGCCGCCGCGATGTCGTCGCCCGTACCCAGCCGCGCGGCGGGGATTCGCGCCAAGGTCGCCTCTCTCTGCGCCTCATTCAGCTCATCCGTCATGGGCGAGGTGATGAAGCCCGGCGCGATGCAATTGACCGTCACGCCGCGGGTCGCGACTTCTTGGGCCAAGGCCTTGGAAAATCCGATCATGCCCGCTTTGGAGGCGGCGTAATTGGTCTGGCCCGGATTGCCCGTCACACCGACGACGGAGGTGATGCCGATGATCCGACCCGACCGCGCCTTCATCATCGGACGCAGACAGGCCTTGGACAGCCGGAAATAGCTCTCCAGATTGATCTTGATGACATCGTGGAAGTCTTCGGGCTTCATCCGCATGAGCAGGCCGTCCCGCGTGATGCCCGCATTGGCGACGAGAATGTCGATGCCGCCACCTAGAGCGTCTGCGGCCTGTTTGGGCAGCGCATCGACCGAATCGGCGTCCGAGAGGTTCGCTGGCGTCACCGCCGTGCGCTCGCCCAGCTCCGCCGCCAGCTCTTCCAGCACATGGGCGCGCGTGCCCGAGAGCGCGACATGCGCCCCCGCGGCATGCAGCTTGCGCGCGATCGCCCCGCCAAGCCCGCCTGTCGCGCCCGTTACGAGAGCGCGTTTTCCTTCGAGTGAGAACATGTTGTCTCTCCTAGTTTATATGGATCGAATTGGAGGGCGCTCAGCCCTTCACCATCTCCGCAAAGGCGGCCAGCGCTTCTGGTGTGTCCAGCGGTACGCCCGTCGCTTCCTTTAACGCGCGGCGCATCATGACGGACAGCACCTTGCCGCAGCCGGGCTCTGCGAAAGTCCGCGCGCCTTCGTCGAACATCAGCTGCATCGATTCGCGCCAGCGGACGCGGCCCGTGACCTGGGTGACGAGGTCCGTGCGAATCTGCACGGGTTCACTGACGGGCGCGGCTTGCACATTGTTTATAAAGGTGACGGACGGCGCGCTGATGTCCACCTCGGCCAGCGCTTCGGCCATGGCGTCCGCAGCGGGCTGCATGAGTGAGCAATGGAACGGCGCGGAGACAGGCAGGATGACCGCTTTCTTGACGCCGTGGCCTTTTGCGGACGCCGCCGCTTCCTTCACCGCTCGTTTTTCGCCGGAGATCACGATCTGGCCCGGCGCATTGTCATTGGCGATCTGGCAGTCGCCGGCCTCCCGACCGCTCTCCACGACGGCTTCCGCCTGCTCGAAGCTCGCCCCCAGCAGCGCGGCCATGGCGCCCTTGCCCGCAGGGACGGCGGATTGCATGGCATTGCCGCGGATGCGCAGCAGGCGGGCAGTGTCTTCCAGGCTGATCGAACCCGCCGCGCAGAGTGCGGTGTATTCGCCCAGGCTGTGACCCGCCACGAACCGGGCATCCGTCACCGTGATTCCGTGCATCTCTTCCAGCGCAGCCATCGCCGCCATACCGCAGGCCATCAGCGCGGGTTGAGTGTTTGCGGTCAATGTGAGCTCGTCCGCATCGCCCGTCCACATCAGATCGGACAGCTTCTCCCCCAGCGCGGCATCGACGCGGTCGAACACGGCTCTGGCTGCCGGGCTGGCGTCGGCCAACGCCTGGCCCATTCCGACGAATTGGCTGCCCTGACCGGGGAAAGTGAAAGCGATCATCAGTGTCTCTTGTGCTACGGGGCGGGCTGTCTGCGCCATTGGTTTCGCTTTCGGTTACAGAAAACAATGCGGACCTGCCAGCCGTTAACGACCCTTAACGACCCGTTAACCATGCTACCCTAGCGCCGGGGTTGGGATGGGGGTCCCGCTTTTCGCGTGTGCCCCGACGATCGAGGCGTGGAGTCTCTTTCATTTGAGCGAGTGGCAAGATGGCATTTTTCAAACGCAAGAAGGATACGGAGGCTAAAAAGGCTCCTCAGAATTCTCCCCTGAACTCTCCCATGCCTTCGGCGAGTACGGCGTCCACCGATCTGGACGAAGCCTGGGCGCAATTGGAATTCGCAGCCACGCAGCCCGCTCAGTCGTCGGACACGGGTGGCATTGGCGACCGCGCCTTCGTCAATGACGACCTGAAACGCTATCAGGAGATGGATCTGTCGGCCGAACTCGGCGGCCTACCAACCGAGGACGCCACCCCCGGCATGATCGACGTCGATGTCGATGCCCTGCTGGACGGCGTGGCCGAGATGCCCGTAGCGCCCGCCGCAGTCGCTACGACGCCCGCCCCTCAACCTGCCCCTCGCACCGCCACACCCACGCGAGCCGCAGCCCCGCTGACAAACGAAACCGCAGCCCAAGAGACGTCAGCCACCGGGATCGCGGCAGAGGACTTCAGCTTCAACGTGCCGCCCGCGCCCGCGCGCGACGGCCGCGCCGATCTCTCGACCATGCGCCTCGACGTGGCCCGCATCGCATCCGATATTCAGTCGGGCGAGGAGCTCTACCGCCGCGCGCAGAAACGTATCGAAAATCTCACCGGGTTCGTGGAGCGTGCCGAGCTCGACTTTTCCATGCTCAACCGGCTGGAGCCGGAAAACCGCCGCCTGAAGGCGCGCAACCGGACGCTGGAGTCCGAAATCGATGACGCCAAGCGAAAGCTCGACGTCATGCGCGCCGATCTCGACGACCATCGTCGCCGTCTCGCCGAGCGCACGGCCGTGCTCGAACAACTGCACTCGAAAATGAGTGTCGCGCAGAAATCGCTGCAGGACTATGAACGCGTGCTCGGCGCTACGCGCCAGCAGAGCGACAAGCACGCCTTGGCGGCAGAGCGCTCCCAGACCTCGCTGGATGTCGAACGCCGCGAAAATCAGGTGCTGCGCGAAAAGGTCACGGACCTCACGGCACAGCTCGACACAAAGAGCACGCAGACGCTCGAAACCCAGAAGATGATGGACAGCCTGCGTCAGGACACCGTTGATTTCCGGGCCCAAGCGGAAGGCCTCGGCTCTGAGAACATCGAGCTGCGCAATGCGCTCGACCACGCCCAGCGCGCTAATAACCAAATGAAGGGCGAGATGGTCAGCCTCCATGAGGACATCCGCAACTTCAAGACCCAGTCCGAATTTACCGTCATCGCCCGCGAGGACGAGATGAGCGCGCTCAAGGCGCAGGTCGACGAGCTCCGCAAACAGCTGGAAATCAAGGACGAGATCGTGCGCAATGCCGCGCGCGACGTCCAGGAATTGCGTAAGATCCGCACCTCGCAGGATTTGGAGCGCGAGAGGCTAGAAAGCATCATCGAAACGCAGAGCTTCCAGCTCGACGAAGCCGGTACGCGGCTGATCGAAGCCCAGGCGTCTGTGACCGATTTCGACCGCCGCTACCGCGACGTCGCCGCCGCGCTGAACCAGCAGCAGATGGTGCGACAACAGCAGGCCCCGGCTGCCGTGCCGGATATCGCGCCAGAGGTGCCATCAGAGAGTCCGATTAAACCGGCCACGCTGAAGGATTTGGGTGACGATCTGTCGGACGACGACATCGAAGCGCGGATTGCGGATTTGACGCTGGGACTGCGGAGCTCTTCGTAAAGCGCGGTCGCTCGGCCCGGTCACCTGTCTCCCCTCTTTCCGAGCCTCATCCGGGATCCATCCCCTTTTGTATCGGTAGACGCCGAGGGCTCGGAGCTCGACCGCCTGCGCGCTCGTCCCGCCCCATAAGGCGAGGTTCCAGCTGCGCTGGACGGTCCCGATGGACGCTGGCCGAAAAACCCCGTGCTCCCTCGCCGCGCTCGGTCCGCGCGCCGCCTTTCGGCTGTGTCACGGGTGTTGCTATCTCTGCCCGACCTGTATATCGCGCGGTCTTCACCGGACGACGGTGTGTCCCGGGCTCTTCCGGATCGCACATCCATCGGTTCAGGCCCCACCTTCGCGGACCTGTACTGCCGTCGCCAATATCCGAAGGATAGGACTATGGCTCTTTACGAGCATGTGGTGCTCACGCGCCCAGACATCTCCTCGAATCAAGTCGAGGAATTCATGCAGACACTGGCTTCCAAGATCGAGAACCTCGGCGCGACCGTCGAAGGTGCCGAATATTGGGGCCTGCGCAACCTTGCCTACCGCATGAACAAGAACCGCAAGGCGCACTACTCCCTGCTCAAGGTCAATGCCGAGCCGGGTGCCCTGCACGAGATCGAGCGTCAGCACCGCATCAACGAAGATGTGCTGCGCTATCTCACCATCGCCGTCGAGGAGTTCAACGAGGACCCATCGCCGATCCTGAAGAAGCGCGAAGAGCGCAAGCGCCGCGACCGCAACTAGGGAGACTGATCCATGGCTAAACAAGACATCCGCATTGAGAACCTGCCGAGCCGGACGCCGTTCCGTCGTCGTCGCAAGGTCTGCCCCTTCTCCGGCGAGAACGGCCTGAAAATCGACTATAAGGATCCCAAAATGCTGGGTCGTTACACGTCGGAAAAAGGCAAGATCGCACCGGCCCGTATTACGGCCGTGTCGCACAAGAAACAGCGTGAACTGGCCCGTGCCATCAAGCGCGCACGCTTCCTGGGCCTGATGCCCTATGAAGTGAAATAAGGAGAAGAACGATGGACGTTATTCTACTTGAGCGCGTCGAGAAGCTCGGCGCCATGGGCGATGTGGTTTCGGTCAAGCCTGGCTTTGCCCGCAACTACCTGATCCCGCAGGAAAAGGCGCTGCGCGCGACCAAGGCCAACAAGGCCCGGTTTGAGGCCGAGCGTGAATATCTCGAGCAGCGCAATGCCGAGAACCGCGAAAAAGCCTCCACCGACGGCGAAGCCATCAAGGACACGCAAGTGATCATGATCCGCCGTGCCGGCGACACGGGCCAGCTCTACGGTTCCGTCTCCGTGCGCGACATCTACGAAGCGCTGCAGACCAAGGGCGTTTCGGTCAAGCGCAACCAGATCGTCACCGAGAAGCCGATCAAGACGCTCGGCGTTCACGACGTGTCCGTGCGTCTGCACGCTGAAGTGTCCGTGCCGATCACGGTCAATGTTGCCCGCTCCGAGGACGAGGCCGAGCGCCAAGCCAAGGGCGAGGACGTGATTGCGACGCAGCAGGCCGAAGACCGTGCCGATGCCGAAGAGATGATGGCAGAACGCGCCGAAAACGCGGCCTCCATGTTCGAAGGCGACGCACCCGAAGCCATCGAGGGCGAAGCCATCACCGAAGGCGACGCATCCGAGCTGCAAGCGACCGAGGCGGAACTGTCCCGCGCCGCACATCCGGAGCCCATCGCCAAGCCGGCCGAAGAGCCGGCGGAAGGCGAAGCCACGGAGATCGGCGGCGAATAAGCTCCGATCTATCGCGACGAATAAGAAAGCCCCGGCCGAAAGGCTGGGGCTTTTTTCGTTGGGGCTGGCACGGCGTAGACAGGACTGTAGCTGTCAATCACCTCCTGAACGCGGAGCCTTCACGGCGCCCGGCAGAATCAGGCGCAAGTCGGTCGCACTGAAGCGGACTGCTCCGACTACGGCGTGTGACCGAGCGCTGGAGCTATTCGTTTGCGGCGCGTTTCGGCCCGATAACGTCGTTATTCTCGTCCAGCAGTACCACATCCGGCACATAGGACTTGGCCACTTCGGCCTCCATCTGCGCATAGGTGATGATGATGATCTTGTCGCCCAGCTGCACCCGGCGCGCGGCGGCACCGTTCAGACCGAATGTCTTGCTCCCGCGCGGGGCGGTGATGGCATAGGTGGTGAAACGCTCGCCATTATTGATATTGAGGATGTCCACCTGCTCATTGGGCAGTATCCCGGCCATGTCGAGCAGGTCGCGGTCGATCGAGATCGAGCCCTCGTAGTGGAGGTCGGCCTGAGTCACCGTGGCTCGGTGAATCTTGCCCTTCATCATTGTCAGGATCATCTGCGATCTCCTCGTTACGCCTACGTCATATAGGGTTGGGCGAACCCCGGCAAAAGGAGAAGCACCGATTTCGCAAAGGTAGCTTGCGCGGCGTTTATGGGCGGTTCAGGTGAACACATGGCTAAAGACTTACTCATTCTCACGACGGGCGGAACGCTGGACAAGGTGCATGACATGGTCCGCGAAGCCCTTGTCTTCGATCGGGAAGCGGGCAGCTGCGTTCCCGTCATTCTCGCTCAGGCGCGCGCCGAAATCGCGCGTGTGGAGGAAGTTCTGACCCTCGACAGTCTCGACATGATCGACGCGGACAGAGCGGAGCTGGTGAAGGCCATCGAGGCCGCGCCAGAGACCCTGATCGTCATCACCCACGGCTCCGGCACGATGGGCGCGACCGCGCGTTACCTTGCGCAACGGGTGCGCGGAAAGACGATCGTGCTGACCGGCGCCATGCGGCCGTTCAGTCTGGGGTCCAGCGACGCGCCGTTCAATCTCGGCGGGGCGGTCATCGCCGCGCAGACCTGCGCGCCGGGCGTCTACGGCGTGATGAACGGGCGAGTGATGGAAGCCGCAGAGCTGGACAAGAACCGGGACACGGGCCGGTTTGCGTAACCCCGCGTGTACTCTTGTCCATCTTGTGCAGGACATCCCGCGGCCAATCGTTTGACCGGGTAGATCTGCCTTTTCTTTCGAAAGCTCATGATGACACGTTTGACTGCATTCGCGGCTGCCCTGCTCTCTTCTGTCCTGCTGTGCGCCTGCTCCAGCGCGCCTGACCCGAAGGTCCAGGGAGAGCGCGCGCAACGCAGTCTCCAGGTCGAGTTCGATCGCCTCGACGCGGACGCCTCCGGCGATGTGAGCGCCATCGAACTCTCTGAGGCCCGCAACGCTCAATTCGATGCGCTCGACACGGATGACAGCGGCTTTCTCAACCGCGCGGAACTGCAGGCCATGCGGCGCAGCCGGCCGCGTGTCGAGCGCGACTCGGAGCAAGAGAGCGACCCGCGCCCGCCACGCAGCGAAGGACGGGGTGGCCGCGGAGGCGCTCAGTCCGGCGGCGGCGATAGAGGCGCGCAGGGCGGTGGGCGCCGGGGTAGCCGATCGTCTGATCCGCGCGCGACCATGGATAGCAATGGCGACGGCGTCATCAGCCGGGACGAATTCATCGGTCGCGGCCAGCGCTTTCTCGCCGAGACGGATTTCGACGGCGACGGCAGCGTCACCGCCGAAGAGCTGGAGAAGGGCTTGATCCGCGCCCGCTCAGAGGTGCGCAGACGCCGCTAGGCCCCTGCCAGACCCACCGCGGCGAGCGCGAATGCATACTCCGCCGCCGTCTCCTTGAGCGAGGCATAGCGCCCGCTCTCCCCCTGATGGCCGGCATCCATATTCATCTTTAGCAGGATCGGCGCATCGCCGGTCTGGTTTTCGCGCAGTACAGCCGCCCATTTGGCGGGCTCCCAATAGGTCACGCGCGGGTCCGTCAGCCCACCCGTGATCAGCACAGGCGGATAGTCGGCTGTACGGACGTTCTCATAGGGGCTGTAGGATAGGATGGTGCGGAAGGCGGATTCGTCTTCCAGCGGGTTGCCCCATTCGGGCCATTCCGGCGGGGTCAGCGGCAGTTCTCCGTCGCTCATCGTGTTGAGCACGTCGACAAAGGGCACCGCACCGATGACTGCGCCGAAGAGCTCCGGGTCCTGATTCAGCGCTGCACCGACGAGCAAGCCGCCCGCCGAGCCGCCGTGGCCAACAACCTTGCCCCGCGCCGTCCAGCCGAGTTCTGCCAGCGCTCGGCCCGCATCGACATAGTCGTTGAAGGTGTTGGTCTTGGTCGCCAGTTTCCCAGCCTCATACCAGCCATAACCCTTGGCCATGCCGCCGCGAATATGGGCGATGGCGTAGACCATGCCGCGGTCCACGAGGCTGAGCCGTGTCGTGCGAAAATCGGCCGGAATGGTGTGGCCATAGGAGCCATAGCCATAGAGCAGCAGCGGGTTGGTCCCGTCCGGCGTCACGCCGCGGCGGTAGAGCAGCGTGACCGGAATCTCTTCGCCGTCGCGCGCCCGGACCGAGATCCGCTCCGTCACATAGTCCGCCGGGTCGTGCCCGCTCGGCACGCTCTGGCGCTTGACCAGCGCGCGCTCTCGCGTCGCCATATCGTAGCGATAGACGGACCCCGGCGTCGTCGGACTGCTGTAGCTATAGTGGATCGTGGTCGTGTCGTATTCGTAGCCGCCGACGAGGCCAAGACTGTAGGCCGGCTCGTCCATCTCGATGGCGTGCTCCTCCCCGCTCTCCATGTCGCGTATGACGATGCGCGGTAGGGCGTCTTCACGCTCCAGCCGGACCATATGGCCTGCGTAAGTATCGAGGCCGAGGATCAGCCGTCCCGGCTGATGCTGGATGAAAGGCTTCCATTCCGCCGGGTCGCTCTGCGCGCCAAGCGGTGTAGCGGAGCGGAAGATGGCAAAGTCCACCGCGCCTTGGTCGTTGGAATGAATGTAGCTCGCGCCGCCGTGGGGCGCGACACTGTACTCGACCCCGCGGCGGCGGGCGGCGAAGCAGACGGCGTCGCTGTCGGGCGCTTCCGCGTCTACGGCCCAGACTTCGCTGGTGGTGTGGTCATGGGCCGAGATAACGATATGGCGATCATCATCCGAGCTGCCGACGCCGACGAAGAAACCGGGATCGGCTTCGGAATAGACCAGCGCCGCCTCCCCGTCTTCGAAGATGCGCTTGCGGCGCACGGTCGAGGGGCGCTGATTGGCGTCGCGTTCGACCCAGAACAGTGTGCGCGATCCCGCGCCCCAGACCAGCGCACCTGCCGCCGTATCAATGCCCGTAAAGCGCGCGGTCCCGCTGCCGTCCGCATGCGCGACATAGACGTCGTTATTCTCGGAGCCCTTGGTGTCGATTCCGTAGGCGAGATGGGCATGGTCCGGGCTGTGCGAGACGTCCGACACATCGAAGAAGCTGTGGCCCTCTGCAAGCGCATCCGCGTCCAGCATCACCTGCACGGCGCCTCCCCCAACCGGCTCGCGGCGATAGCTGCCGTGCTCCTGCCCCGGTTCGTAGCGGTGGTAATAGGCCCAAGGCCCGTCCGGCAATTTGACCGATGAGCGGTCCGGCTCCAACCGTCCTTTCATCTCCTCGAACAGCGTGGTTTCCAGCGCTGACAGCGGGTCCAGTACGGATTTCGTATAGGCATTCTCCGCCTCCAGATGGGCGCGGATCGGCGCGCTGAGCGTGTCTGGCTCTCGCAGCACCACCTGCCAATTGTCGTCTTTCATCCAGGCGTAGTCATCGACCCAGTCATGGCCGAAGCGAGACTGCGCGAGCGGGCGCTTCTCGGCACGGGGCGGAGTGGCGGAAGTCGGGAAAGGCGTGTTCGGCATGGCGCGCGCATAAGTGTCTGGTCACGGAGTGTTAAGGGCTTTTGCCTACCGCCTGTTATGACTGTCCGCTTTGCGGACGACCGGGGACACCCAGCGATGAACAACGCGGCGCAACAGCAACACGCTCCTATGCAAGGCCAGCCCTTGCAGCTCTCCCCTGCGCCGACCAATGAGGCCAAGGCCGAGGACGTCCGCCGCCAGCTGGCCAAACGCCTGGCTGATGCCATCTGCTTGCCTGCCTCGAAGCTGACGCCGCAGGAACGTCATATGGCGGGTGATGTTCTGGTCGAGCTGCTCCGCTCTGCCGAACCCGACATCCGCGAAGCCGTCGCCAAGCGGCTGACCATGCTCAACGAGGCGCCGCGGACGATCCTCGTCATCCTCGCCAAGGACGATATCGAAATCGCGCGCCATGTGCTGGAGAAGTCCAAATCGCTGACCGACTCCGATCTGATCCAGATCGCGCGCAAGGTTTCGGGCGCGCACCGCGAAGTCATCGCCCGCCGCCGCCATCTCTCGGACGCCGTGGTCGATACGCTGGTCGAGTTCATGGAAGAGAATGTTTGCGAGACCGTGCTGAAGAACAAGGTCGCCGCCATGAGCGAGACCGCGATCCAGCGAATCCTCACCGTCTCGCGCAGCCATCAGCCCTATATCGAACTGCTGCTCAAGCGTGACGAGCTGCGGCCGTCACATGGCCTGACCATGTATTGGTGGGCGGATGCGGCCAATCGCAAACGCATCATGCACCGCTTCGCCGTGACCCGAAATGTGCTGCAGGAAAGCTGCCAGGATCTCTACCCGCTGGCCGCTCAATCCGGCTGGTCGGATGCGGGCGTGCGCAAGGCGCTGCAGTTTATCGAACGCCGCCAACGCAACCGTGCGGCTGCCGAACGTTCGCCCTATGCCTCGCTGGAAGAGGCCATTGCGGATGTGCAACGCACGGGGCTGACGCGCGAGATCACGCAGGAAATCAGCTATATGGCCGGGATCAAGCCCGCCACCGGCGCGCAGATCCTGACCGACAAGGGCGGCGAAGCGCTGGCCATCCTCTGCAAGGCCCCTGGCCTGAAACGCGCGCAGCTGGAGATCCTGTGGAAAGGCCTCGGACGCCCGCTGCATGATCTCGATGGCAGCACTCACCCTGATTTCGCCCGCGTAGTGGAGGCCTATGACACCATCAGCACGGACAAGGCGCAGACTGTGCTGCGTTATTGGAACTGGTCGCTGACGGCGGCGCTGAACAAGGACGTGCTGCGCTACATCAAGAACGGCGTCATCCCGCGCGAGGAAGAATTCGGCGCGGCCGCGATCACGGCGGCGCTGGTGTTTTCGAACCGCAAGTAGTCAGGCGCGGGCGGCTTTGCCTAGGGCTTCGTCTTTTGCGCTTCGATGTTCGTCCGGTCGCGCCGGCGATCTGCAGCCAGAGCAGCGTTGCTGTTAAACCGCTCATCTTGGTCTCCTATTCGGCTATGATCCGGCCGCGCTCATCGGCGAGTTGGAAGCTGATCCGAGTCTCCACGCCGAGATAGGGCCGCGGTTGGCCGTCGCGGATCTTTGGCCGATAGCGCCAGCCCTGCACCGCACGAATGGATGCTCCGGAGAAGAGCGACTGGCTGCAGGAGACGGCGTCGACGTCATAGGGCTGACCCTCGACGCTCACATTGAAGCGCATCAGGCAATGGCCGGAGCGGTCGGCGCGCGGCGGCATTTGCGGCGGGATGCGCGTGATAGGCTGCGCGTCGCGGTCGGTCTCCACGATTGTTACCGGTTTGAAAGCGATGTTCTGCGGCTTAAAGTCGGGCTTCGCGCCGGTGACGTCGACAATCGGCTCACTGGGTCGGGTCGTGGCAGGAATTTCGACAACGGGCGGCGGCGGCGGGATGTCGAGCTTCGGCATCTTCGATATCGTTATGGTGCGGGTCTGCACCGCAATATCATCGACGCGCGGATTGATCTCATATTGGGCGAGCTCCAGCTTGTCCTCCGGCTGGAACTCCTCGCGGATCAGCCCGGCCATGAGAACGAACAACCCTGCCGTCACCGCGCCTGCGCCGATACCGGCTGCCAGACGCCCCAATGTAAGAGGTCCCGAATTTTGACCCGCCGATTTGTCTGGGCCGTTCAGCCGCTGTTGCATGTCACTCATATTCGGTCCTCCAGTATAGTTATATAATAACATACTGTGACGGCCAATAAAAGTTATATTATCACTTTTCTAGAGTTCACGTCATGACATCAAAAAACCCAGCCCCCCGAAGGAAGCTGGGTCATTTCGTTTAACCGCGCGGCCTGGAAGCCGCGAGCGACTTACTGGTTGGTCGTGACCGTCACATATTTCGCGTCGTAATCCGCCTTATATTCGAGACACGCCGGGTCATCGATTTTCAGATCGCCACCGGTGAAGGCCTGGTTGTCATAGGCCAGCTTGATCTTCGAGTAGCAGAGCTCGCGCTCGACATTGATCTCGAACAGGCAGCGGTTCACAAAGGCTTCTTCCTCATTGGACACGAAGCTGATCCACTTCTTGGCGTTGCGCGATTCGCGCGAACCGCTCGGGACCTTGTTGAAAGCGGCCACGGCATCGGCGCGGATCTTGGAGATCGGAGCCTGAGCGATTGCGCTCTTCACGGCCGACTTCTTGGTCTCGTAATTCTCGAAGTCATATGCCGAGCATTCCAGGCGCGGCGCGCTTTGCGTGGAGTCATAGCGGCAGTTGGCCACCTGCATCCAGGATTTGCCCGCGTCATAGCCGCGGTCGATCGCCTTGCCGAAAGCAGCCTCAGATTGCTGGCACTGGCCTTCGTTGTAATAAGCCTCGCCGAGCGCGGCATAGAGCTTGGCCGTATTGGCCTGCTGAGCCGCCTGTTCCAGAATCGGGATCGCTTTCTTATACTCGCGCGCCGTCCGGTAATAGGTCGACAGCTCTTCGAGGTTCTGCGGTGTCCGTGACACGCGACCGTTGTTCATCTCGCGCTCGAGAATCTGCGCAGCCTGATAGGGCATTTCGTAGAAGGAGTAATACTGGATGACCTTCTTGATTTCCGGCTCCGTCGTCAGCGCACCGCCGAGATAGAGCATCTTGTTGACCTCGAAGGCGTCCTGTTCACGCCCGCCATTGGCGAGCATGGAGGCCCAGTTGTTCCAGAGCGTGTTGTCCTCTGGCCACTTCTGGATCATCTCCTTGACGATATCGGCCTGCTTTCCCTGCATGCCGAGATTGTTGTAGAGGAAGTTCAGCAGATCGAAGTGCTTACGCTCCTTCGGGCTGGCGCGGTTGAACCACTTCTCCGCCCATGGGAGCGCGCGGCGGTAATCTTCCGCCTCGACCCAGGCCTGGACGAGCAGATCGACATAGTTCGGCTTTTCCTGACCGGACTGCGCAATGTAGTTTTCCAGCGCCGTTGCACCTTCGCGGTACTGACCGTTCACGATCATCAGCTGCGCAATCACGACCTGGATGTTGCCGATTTCGTTCGGCAGCAGACCGCCGGCGTTGATGGCGTTCTGGAACGAGCTCAGCGCTTGCGAGACATTGTCCACATCGTTGTAGTTCTGGCCCAGCATCTGGTAGATCGTCGAGCGCTCATAGGGATTGAGGTCCGTCTTGGTCGCGACGAGGTTCTGCAGCACGCTGATCGCGCCCTGCGGATTGTTGGCATTCATCAGTGTCAGGGCTTCGTTCACCTTCTCACCGGCGTCGGCGGAGAACTGACGTCCCTCGTCCTGGGCATGAGCCACGTCGATCGTCGCCGGGGCGACGACACCCACGACGGCCAAGGCCATAAAACTGGCACCGAGCAGCGAGGCTGTCTTGTTCTTCAATGTCGAGATCATGTTGTGTCTCCTGTGTGTCTTGGAATGCCCACACGACGTCCATGACGTGTGAGCACCGGGCCGCCCCGCCGGAACACTCCGAAAGAGGCGCGATCATGGCACCGATATGGGCACCGTGACCGGGTGGAGAAGTGGGACATTCTGCCCCGCTCCCCGGTATTCATGGCCCGTTTATGGAGCAGCCCGCTCCGATCCATCATGCCCTGCTTAGGGAGTGCCCTGTTTAGGAAGCTCCCTATTCGGGAATGATGTTGCCGCGCTCATCGGCGAGACGGAAGGTGATCTTGCTCTCCACGCCGACCCGGCCGACCGGACGACCGTCCTGGATCTTCGGGTTGTATTTCCATTTCTGGACCGACCGGATGGACGGACGCTCGAACAGGCTTTGCGAGCAGTAGGTCGCCGTGACGTCGAAGGGCTGGCCCTCGGGGCTCACATTGAACTTCACGCGGCAGTGGCCGGACCTCTCGGCGCGCGGGGGCATCTGTGGCGGAATACGCACGAGTGGCTGTGCGTCGCGGTCAGACACCGTGATCTTAAAGGCGGAACGGTCGATCTGCGGCGCTTCGAATTCAGGCACGGCACCCTCGATGGAGGAAATCGGCTCGGCCGGACGATCGGCCTTGGCGCGTTCGATTTGCGGCGGCGGCGGCGGCGTTTCGATCTTCTGGATCTTGGTGATGGTCGTCTCGCGCTCGAGGATCTGCACATCCTCGACCTTCGGGTTGATCTCGAAGGCATTTAGCTCGAGCTTGTCCTCAGGTTTGAATTCCTCGGAAATCAAACTCATCATCAGCACGAACAGCAGGACCGTGACGATCGCTGCGGGAATAACGGCAAGCCAGCGCAAAGCACCCATGACTTTCTTCCTCTCACATGGCCGGGCGACAGAGACGCCTTGCCTGAAAAACTATTGACCCGCGATACGCGAGGTCAGTGGGTGCCCGCCTGACGCGGGCGGCCCTATTCGGTACCGACGCGGGTGGTGACACCCAGGTCCTGGAACAATTGCTGCACACCCATGACGGTTCCGACGTCGCTATCGCGGTCGGCCTGAATGATCGCATTCGCCTTGGGCGTTTCGTCCCGCAGCGCCACCAGGATCGGACGGATTTCCTCCAGATCATAAGGAGACTTGTCGATCCAGACCTTGGACTGGCTGTCGACCGCGACGAGGATCGTGGGATTCCATTCCACATCGGTTTCGGCCGTCGGCTTGTTGGGCTCAAGACCCGGAGTCTTCACGAAGACCGAGGTCACGATGAAGAAGATGAGCAGGATGAAAACGACATCCAGCATCGGAGTCATGTTGAGCTCCGTGCCCTCGTCTTCGACTACTGTTCTAGAACGACGTCCCATAGTGTTACCTTATATCATTTCTTGCAGCGAGTCGCAAGCGTCTTGTGCAGAGAGGTTGAGAAGCTGGAATTTGCCCGGCGGTCGAGCGGACCGAGGACCGCCCAGCGTCACCGAGCCGCGGCTCTTATGCCGCGCCTTCCAGCACTTCGATCTTGCTCTGCAGACCCTTGTTATCGAGGCCGTCCTTCAATTGGATCAGAACCCGGTTCTTGGACTTCGGGTGGAAGCGCAGGATCACCGATGCACCCGGCTTGTCAGCCAGTTGACGCTCGACCCGGGCCAGCACGCGGTCGCATGTCGTCCGCAGACCGTCGACCGAGCAGCTGTTATTGTCATCGACATAGACAGTGATGGCTGGCGGGCTGTTGGGCGGCGGAGGTGTGTTTTCCGGCGGTGGTGGCGGCTGCGTCAGATCGAGACCGCTTTCGTCGAGGAAGACGGCCGTCACGATGAAGAAGATCAGCATGATGAACACGATGTCCAACATGGGTGTCATATCGACTTCACCCTCATCGGAATTATTCTTGCGGCGAGCTCTTCTCATGGTCCGGGCTCCTAGTAGCTACCGCGCTCGACGACGAGTTCGTCGGCGAAGCGGGCGGTTTCGCGCGCGCTCCAGCGCGGCAGGACGGTGGCGAAGTACAGACCGGACAGGGCGGCCATCATGCCAGCCATGGTCGGGATCGTCGCCTTGAAGACGCCGCCAGCCATCAGGCGGGCGGAGGATGAGCCGGAGTAGGCCAGCACGTCGAACACGCCGATCATGCCCGTCACGGTTCCGAGCAGACCCAGCAGCGGCGCGAGGGCCACGAGCGTCTTGATGATCGAAACATTGGAGATGGTGCGTTCCTTCACCTGGCTGACCATTTGGTCGCGAATGGCGAGTGCGCGCCAGGACGAACGGTCCGCGCGGGCGTTCCATTCATTGCGCAGCCGCGCTTTCATCGGCTTATGCGCGAGAAGGTAGTAAGCGAAGCGCTCCAGGATCAGCGTCCACATCACGAAGATGACGCCGGCGATCGGGATCAGAACCCATCCACCCTGTTGCAGGAAGGCCTGAAGGCCTGCGATGACATTGCCCATGGGAGCGTTTCCTCTTGTTCGGTGTGTCAGCGAAGGCCGGACGTGACGTCAGGCACTGCGCAAGTGGCGGTCGGCCCGGGAAATCCCGGGCCGTTCCGAACTAGATGTTGGTGACGGGTGCGACACCGACGGTGCCCACACCGCGGGCTTCGACGTGGCGCGCCACGATACCGGCGGACTGCTCTTCCAACGTGCTCTGCACACCGCGAGCCAGCGAAGCGGCGAGCGAGTGGATGATCAGCAGCGGGATAGCGACGATCAGGCCGAGCATGGTTGTCACGAGGGCGACCGAGATACCGCCAGCCATCAGCTGCGGGTCACCGGCACCATAGATCATCATGGCTTGGAAGGTCTGGATCATACCGGTCACGGTACCCAGCAGGCCGAGCAGCGGTGCGATACCGGCAATCAGCTTGATGAAGTTCAGGCCGAACTCGAGCTTCGGGCTTTCCTGCAGGATCGCTTCGTCGAGTTTCAGCTCGACCGTATCCGTGTCGGCATTCTGAGCGCCTTCATAGGCCATCATCACGCGGCCCAGCGGGTTGCCCTTGGCAGGTTGCGCTTTGCGCTTCTGACCGGCGACCGCCATGCGGACGAGGAAGAGACGGATGATCAGCAGGATACCGAGGATAGCCGTGATGGCGCCGAGGCCCATGATGATCTGACCGATCACACCACCCTGGAGCGCACGTTCCATCGGCCCAGGTTGCAGTTCGAATGTCTTGAGCAGCTCACCCCGTGTCGGGTCGATCGGCGCGTAGACGACATTGCCTGGCGTGGCGTTCAGAACGTTCTGAGCCGCGGACTGGATCGCACCACCTGGCTGAGCCGGCAGGAGCGAGAGCAGCGGCAGGCCTTCGCCTGTGTCCGTTGGCGGGTTGTACTGCAGGAAGTTGCCGTCACCCTGAGTGAAAGCGACGAACGGGCCGACGCGTGTCACGCCGGTCTGACCTTCGAGGCCAGCGACATTGGCTTCGAATTCCGCGACTTCGCGCTGCGAGCGCATTTCCTGCAGCATGGTTTCCCAGATCGCATTCAGATCCGTGGTGGACGGCAGGGCGTCGGAGTTGGCGACGCGACCCAGAACCTGTGTGCGGTTCGGGTATTGAGCGGTGATCAGCGAGCGGTCCAGCGTGGACTTGAACTCACCAGCCATGGAGCGGGCGAGACCGAAGACTTCGCCAAACTCACCCTGAGCGGCTGTGAGCTCACCCTTGAGCGATTCGATCTGACGCTGGTTG
Source organism: uncultured Algimonas sp. (assembly GCA_937923575.1). GTDB lineage: Bacteria > Pseudomonadota > Alphaproteobacteria > Caulobacterales > Maricaulaceae > Litorimonas. The sequence continues at coordinate 5,822 of CALDUL010000034.1, read as the reverse complement.
GACGCGAAGCGGTTCTCGACCGACCGTGCCTGCTGCTCGATCCGTGCAAGCTCGGCACGCGCCTGGCTCAGCGACGAGGTCTGCTGCGAGGCGTTGGCCTGGAATTCCTGCACGCGCTGGCGGTTGATGCGCTCCTGCTCAGCCGAATCATTGCGGATCGTCTGCAGCAGTTGCGGGATGGAGTTGACTTGCGCTTGCGCGGAAGTCGCAGCGACGAGCGGCAAGGCCGTCGCGATCATGGCCGTGCTGATGAAGCCGGCGATAGCTTTGTTACGAAGTGTCATAGTGTTTCGCTCTCTTTCGATCAGACGGGGCTAGTTGGAGCCGACGGAGACGGGGGCGTAGATGATTTCGGGCGCAGCCTGTTCGCGTGCAACGCGAATGGTCTGACGAACCTGGCGATTGTCGAGATCGGACAGTGTGTCCCACGACTTGCTACCGATATTGTAGCGCTTGGCGATGCCGTCGGCACCCTTCTCCAGATAGAGGAAAGAGGTCCGGCCGAAGCGGATGAAGTCGACAACGGAACCGGGCTTCTCTGGGTGGACACCCTCATAGCTTTCCGTCGAGTAACCATAGGTCGCCTCGATCTTATAGGCGTTGAGCACCTGACGGTACTGCTCTGCGGGCGAGACATCCGGGCTGCCGAGAGCGGCCTGAACGCGCTCGAGGCGGCTCATGCGCTCGTTGAGGCGGAACGGAACGTCCGACTTGATGGCGTCTTCCAGTGCGATGGTCATGCGCAGCATCATCGGGCTCATGCCCTGCTTGATCTGCTCGACCGTGCCGAGCTGGTTGCGGATCGAGTTGATCTCGGAGCTCTGGCTATCCAGGAAGATCTGCTGCTGAGCGGCGAACAGCTTGGTGTTGTCCAGCTGCTGCAGCACGGCGCGGTATTCGCGGACCGCGGAACCGGCGGCATCATCGGCCTGTTCGACCTGACGCTGCGCGGCGGCGGAACTGGCCGTCGATTGGCGCGCGGCTGACAGGGCGCTGTCAAGCTGGGCGGAGGCCATGGTCGGGGCCAGCAACACGCCGCTCAGGCCGATTGCGGTCCCCGATGCGAGCGCGAGCGCAAGGCGCTTGGCTTTTAGTGTTCTCAACATGGTGTCCTTCCCAGTTTCATGTCTGATGACCGCGACACGTCTGACGCGGTCCGGGTCGAAGCGCCGGTCGGTAGGTCCGGCGTGTGGAGGATGAGCGGCGCGAATGCCCCGCCCGGTGAAATGATAAGCGCGTGCCTAGCTGGCATCCGCACCGCGTTCGCCGACTTGGATCGGCACGGTCATGGTGGACACGGCACTCTCGCCGCGTGCGATGCGCACATTCTGGCGCAGACCCAGCAGATCGGAATTATTGACCTTGTCCCAGGACTTACTGCCCAGATTGTAGCGATACCCGACCGAACTATCGCGCTCGAGATAGAAGAGCGCGAGACGACCATAGTGGATGTAGTTGCCGTCGGGCAGCTGGCCGGACCGGTTGAAATCCTCGATCACGTCGGTTGCATCGACACCCGGACGATCCTCGACCGACTTGACCTGCTTCACCTGATCTTCGGACAGGCTGCAGACGGCGGACATCGGATCGGCGAGGCAGGCCTGATAGCGGCCGCCCGCATTGACGGGATTGTTTCCAGTGTAGGAGCCGACCGACAGGCCGAGCTCTGTTTCGGCAGCGTAGAGATCGAGTGCGCGGCGGAAACCGTCGGTGATGGACGCATCAGGCGCGCGCAGATCGTTGCGAAGGTCATCGAGCAGCGCGAAGCGTTCCTCGATCGCGAAGGGCAGATCGGAGGTCATGACCTCGTCCAACCCCTCGACCATGTTGTCGAGAATCGGGCGAAGTTCGGCCCGGGCGTCAGACGCCTTGGCCTCGGCGATGCGCTCCCGCAGGTTCGCGATCTGCGCTTCCTGTTGCGAGAGGTAGAACTGGCGCTGCGTGACATTATTCGTGCGGTCGCTGACTTCCTGCAGCAACGCGCGGTATTCTTCCGTCCGGTCCTGGGCCTGCGCCGGCACAGCGACAGAGCAGAGCAGAATAGCGCTTGCGGTTAATCCGAGAGCACGGGACGCGCCCCGTAAAGCCACTTGCGATGCCACATTGGACACGCTCGCAGCATAGCGCTGGGCCGTTGCAAATTGCACCACTCACATCCTCCTAAATCTCCGCCGGACTCTTCATGGACCAGTCGGATGCCCGCGCTACACGGGCAATTTTTCTTAATCAATCATTACTCTGACGGGTGTGCAACGTTTTTATAGGAGATTTCCGCATCAATTTTTCGCTTGATCGGGGTTGACTCTCGGACCCGCCGGATCGGCTAGACGGTGCGAGAGGGGCCATAGCTTGCGCCATGTTAAATTTGACCACGCATATTGCATCGCCTGCCCTGCCCTTCGGCCAGAACGCCACAGAGGCGCTGCGCGCGACCCTAGTGACAGCGATCAGCATATCCGATGGGATGGTAGTTGCGGGAATCGACAAGCCGGGTGGCTGGGGTGGCTGGATTCGAACCAGCGATCTACTGTACCAAAAACAGTTGCCCTACCACTAGGCCACACCCCAAAACGCGCTGCGTTCGGCCTGGTTGGGACCGCTCACCCGTCTTGCGAGCACGGCCATTAAAAGCGCCGGAACCAGAATGCAACGCCTTTCATGCAGCTTGGTCCACAGCAGGCGCCGATGCGCACTGCGGCGGAGCGCCCGCCCGGCCTTTACAGACCGCGCTGCCCATGCCACATATCGAAAAACAATAAATCGGCGAAGCCCTTAGCGGGGCTCGCCCCTTAACGAGAGGCCATCTCTTGACCGACATTGCGGTGACATCCCCCTCCTCCACCTCTGGGTCCACGTCTGGTGGGCCGGCCTTTGCGACTTCCGACGGCGTGACACTGCGTCGCCAGCCGATGAGCGGTGCAAAGCTGTTCTTTATAACGGTGCTGGGCGTCGTCGTCGGTCTGGTCGCCTTTATCTTCCTACTGTTCATGCTGTTCGGCGCGCTAGGCGCCATGGCGGCGGCGGGCGCCAAGACAACGGAGCCAATCGTCCTGACCATCGATCTGCGCGAGGGAATCATCGATCACCCGACGGCGCCGACGCTGTTCGGAAATACGCCGCAATCGGCCGTCGGCATTGTGCGCTCGCTCGACCGAGCCGCCGAGGACGAACAGGTCAAGGGCGTCTTCATCCGCGGCGAATCGGGCGGCCTTACCCCCGCCACATCTGAGGAGCTCCGCCTCGCGCTCATCGAGTTCAAGCAGAGCGGGAAGTTCGTCATCACTCATGCGCAAGGTCTCAGCTCCACCTCCGTCGTGCCGTTCCAGGCGATCAGCGCGTCTGACGAGATCTGGATGCAGGCCTCGACCAGTCTCGCAACGGCCGGCCTCTATTCCCAGTCCGAGTTTCTCGGCGGTGTCATGGAAAAGATCGGCGCCCAGCCGCAATTCATTCGCCACGGCGACTATAAGACAGCCGTCAATAGCTACACCGAAACCGGCTATACGGACGCGCACCGCGAAAGCAGCCTGTCGTTGACCCAGAGCCTGTTCGACAGCGTCACGGCCAATATTGCCGAGGACCGCGATATTCCGCTGCAAACCTTGCTCGGCGTACTCGGCACAGCGCCTCACTCCGCAGAAGCGGCGCGTGACGCCGGCATGATCGACGAGCTCGGTTATCTCGAAGAGGTAAAAGACTACATTCGCGAGAAAGCGGGCGACGACGACACGATCTTCAAGTCCATCACCAAATACAGCCCCAAGGTCATCACCGGCGAGCCCGTTATCGCCGTCGTCGGCGGCCAGGGTCCGATCCTGCCCGGCCAGAGCGGCGGTGGCTCGATCTTCTCGCCCGCCATGAATATGGGCGGCGAGACCATTGCAGCCGGCCTTGACGCCGCCCTCGATGATGAGGATGTCGTCGCCGTCGTGTTCCGCGTGTCCTCGCCCGGCGGCAGTCCGGCGGCGTCCGACCAGATCATGGCGGCCGCAGAGCGCGTGCAGGCCGCGGGCAAGCCCGTCGTCATCTCCATGGGCCAATATGCGGCATCCGGCGGCTATTATGTCTCGGCCAAAGCGGACCACATCGTCGCCCTGCCCCAAACGATCACCGGATCGATCGGCGTCTATGGCGGCAAGATCGCCTTTGAGGACGCCTTCGCCAAGGTCGGCTACAATCTCGACGGTATCCGCGTCGGCGGCGAATATGCCGGAGCCTACAATATCGACGAGCCGTTCACCGAGGCACAGCGCGCGGGCTATCAGCGCGAGATGGACGACATCTATGACGAGTTCGTCGGACTGGTCGCGGATGGCCGCGACTTGACCCGTGACGAGGTCATCGCGATTGCCGAAGGCCGCGTCTGGACCGGAGAGCAGGCACTGGCGAATGGTCTGGTCGACGAGCTCGGCGGGTTCGATACCGCCGTCGCCGCCGCCAAGCGCCTCGCGGAGATCGAAGCCGATGCGGATGTTCGGCTGAAGACCTTCCCCCGCGCCAAGACGCAGGAAGAGCTGTTCGAAGAGCTGTTCTCCGGTACGGCACAGGCAGGCGCGGATTTCGAAGCGATTTCCGCCCTGATCAACTCGCCCGAAGCGCGCACTCTGATCGAGGCCCGCGCCCGCGCCATGCGTCAGGGCCAGGAGCTCCGCGCCGATCTGCCTACAGTTCGGTAGGCAGCCCGCCGACTCCGAGCCGGAGAATATGCGCGGCCCCCTTGTCGCGCACTCCCCATCGCTGGCATAGCGGTGGGGATTTGAGGAGGTCACCATGTCCGTTTCCCGCAACGCCGTTCTGGCGCTCGCCGCCGCTGCGCTGATCCTGCCGTCGGCCGCATCCGCTCAAGCCACGGACGGCCTCGATGCCTGCGCGGCCATTGGCAATGACGCGGAACGCCTCGCCTGTTTCGACGCCGTGCTGCGTGTCCGCGCCGCTCAACCGGCAATAGCGACTTCGGCTCCGACTCCCGCCGCACGCCCCGTCGTGAATAGCGCAATCTCCGCCCCGACAGGGGCCGTCGTCACCACGCCAGAGGCCAAGGTCAAACGCCCCGGCCTGCTCGGTCGCATGGGCCGCGTCGTCGGCATTGGCGAAAAAACCCCTGACACGGTCGACAATTTCGGCCGCGACTTTGAGGAGGAGCGGGAGGAAGCCGCGCTCGCCATGGTCCAGGACGGCGAAGTCCGGATGAATCTTGCGCGCGTGACCACATTCGACGTCGTCAGAAAGCGCTTTTACATGTCCAATGGTCAGGTCTGGGAGCAGACCACCGACACCGATGCCCGCATGGACGAAGGCAAGCCGCCCGCAGGGACCTATGCCGAGATCGAGCGCAGCGGCTTCGGCGGCTATAAGATGAGCTTCAACGGCAAGAAACGCCGCATTAAGGTCAAACGCGTTCGATAGGACCACGCCTCGACGTCGATCGAAGTGACCGACCCGATCTGCGAGTAAGGGCCGCCCGATGGGCGGCTTTCTTTTTGGTGGCTTCCCGTACGAATCTCCCTCCCCGGGCTTGATCCGGGATTGAGCCCGTCGCCCTCTCTCGCGAGACACATCCCTGGCAGACTGCCCCGCGAACTCCACGACCACCGTAGATCCTGCCAATCCCGTCCACCCCTTCCGAGCGTTCGGTACAACGGCGCATCATTCCCGTTTACGAGGAGGTTGCATGACCGCGGTGGGGATGAGGTCCGAACGGGCCGGGATGTGGGTCTGCCGTGCAGTGGCAGGCCGAGGATGAGAGCGGGTAGCACCGCGCGCATCCGGGACACCACCTTTCGGCGGTGGGGCGCAGCCTATGCAAGCTGCGGCCTGCCCGA
>CALDUL010000033.1 GCA_937923575.1 uncultured Algimonas sp. | reverse complement strand
CACACCATGATCGTCTATGCGTCGAACATGTGCCCGCATTGCCGGGACTGGTTCAATGACGAGTGGCCAACGGTGAAAAAGGAGCTGATCGACACACGGCAGCTGCGCCTGGTCTTCCGCCCGCTGCCGACGCAACCCGTGCAGCTCTCCATGATCGGCTTTCTGATGGCGGAGTGCGACAGCGAGAATTATTTCGACCGCATCGAAGACCAGTTCGCGCGCCAGAACGACATCATCAAGACGGCACAGAACGGCGGACTTCGCGAATATTACGAAGAGATGGCCAAGGATTACGGCCTGGACGACGAAGCTGCGATGAATACATGCCTCGCGAACGAGACCAATCTCGGTCGCATACAGGACCACAGCGGGCGCTATGCGGCGCTGGGCGTGCGCGGCGTTCCGACCTTCGTGCTGGATGGCGAGGTCTATAAGGGCCCGCACAAGGCCGAGGACTTCGTGAAAATGCTGGGCAAATAGCCCGCATCACGATCCTGTTCCGGGATGTTGTCCCGCGACTTGCCCCCGGTTAAGTGCCCAGCCAGCTTGAACTCGCTCGCTATTCACCGGATGAACTGTAAATGTCCTCTTTGATTCGCACACTAACCGCGCTGACCGCTGCCGCTATGCTCACGGCCTGCGGAGGCGGCGAAACCACCACCAGCACCAACGCTCCGGCCGCATCCGGCGAGCGCTCCGAATATGAGCGCCCCGACGATCACGCCATCGGCAATCCAAACGCGGCGGTGACCGTGATCGAATACGCGTCGGTCTCCTGCTATGCCTGCGGCGTCTGGCACAACACGGTCTATCCGGAGTTCAAGAAGAAATATATCGACACCGGCAAGGTACGCTTCATCTTCCGAGAATTCATGGCGTCCGATCCGACCATGGCGCACACCGGCTTTTCGCTCGCGCTCTGCGTTCCCGAGGACAAGTATTTTCAGAACATCGACCAGCAGTTCAAAAAGCAGGAGCAATTCTTTGAATTTGCTCGGCGTCGTCAGCTGCGCGAGGCCTATATCGCCTTCGCCAAACAGTCGGGCCTGAGCGAGGAAGAGTTTATCTCCTGCATCACCAATCCCGAGATCAGGGAAGCCTATATGTCGCGTATGCAGGAAGGCCTCGACATCGGGATCACAGGTACGCCCGGGTTTGTGGTCAATGGTCAGAAAGTAGGGAGCTCGCTGGAGGATCTCGAAGCCGCGATCCTGCCGCTGCTGGGCGAAGAGGTCCCGGCTACCGAGACGGCCGAGTAATCGCTCATGGGCGCGCTGATCTTCAACAAGATCAACCTCACGGGCTTCAAGAGCTTTGTCGAGCCGACTGATTTTCTCATCGAACCGGGGCTGACGGGCGTCGTCGGGCCGAATGGCTGCGGCAAGTCGAACCTGCTCGAAGCCATCCGCTGGGTCATGGGCGCAAACTCCGCCAAGGCCATGCGCGGCAAGGCGATGGAGGATGTCATCTTCTCCGGCACGCGGCAGCGCCCGGGCCGCAATCAGGCGCATGTCACACTGACGATCGACAACTCCGCCCGCCTCGCTCCGTCGGCTTTCAACGACACGGACACGCTGGAAGTGTCGCGCATCATCACCCGCGGTAAGGGCTCGACCTACAAGATCAACGGCAAGACCGTCCGCGCCAAGGACGTACAGCTGCTGTTTGCGGATGCGTCGACCGGCGCGAACTCCCCCGCACTCGTCCGCCAGAATCAGATCAGCGAGCTGATCTCCGCCAAGCCATCCAACCGCCGCCGTATTCTCGAAGAAGCTGCCGGTATCTCCGGCCTTCACACCCGCCGTCACGAAGCCGAGCTGCGCCTGCGCGCTGCCGAGAACAATCTCGACAGGCTGGAAGACATCGTCGCGCAAATCGACAGCCAGCTGCTCAGCTTGCGCCGCCAGTCGCGCCAGGCCGCGCGCTACAAGCGGCTCGCGGGCGAAATCCACGAATATATGGCGTTGCTCTGGACCAAGCGCTGGGACGCTGCGCTGGACACGCTGGTCGGCGCGCAGGATGCGCTGCGGGCGTGTGAGACCAACGTGCAGGAAAGCGCGCTGAAGGCGACCGAGGCGCAGCGCCTCTCCGTCGAATTGGCAGACACGATCAAGCCAAAGCAGGAAGAGCAGCTCATCGCCGCCGCCGTGCTCGCCCGGCTGAATGCGGCCAAGGAAACGCTGGAGAGCGACGAACACGCGGCGAAATCCGAAGTGCGCAAGCTGGAAGCGCAGATCGAACAGCTCGCCGCCGACATCGAGCGCGAGACCGGGATCGTCGAGGACGCCCAAGAGGCCGAAGCGCGTCTTCTGTCCGAGGAAACGACTTTGTCGCTCGTCGGTGACCAATCCGCCGCGCTCGACGCCGCGCGTGACGACGCCGAGGCCGCGCTGAAACTGCGAAACAGCATCGAAGCCGACATGTCGGAGCTGACCTCGGCCATCGCGACGCAGACCGCTCGCGCCGAGAGTGCGACCCGCGAGCTGGAGCAGGCCGAGCGCCGCCTGTCTCAGCGCTCGCGCGAACGCGAGGACGCGCGCTCCAAGCTCGCCAGCCTGACAGGCGACGGCGGCGCATCGGTCAATCTCTTTGCCGCGTCTTCGGACGACGCCCTCAAGGCGCTGGAAGCCGCCAAACAGATCGAGCGCGACGCCAATGCCAAGCGCTTGGAAGCCGAAGACGGCGATCAGCAAGCGCGCGAGGCTCTATCCGAGGCCAAATCCGCGCTCGGCCAGTTGACCAGCGAGCGCACCGCTCTGGACCGCATCGTCAATCGCAACACGTCGGACATCACGCCGGCGCTATCCCTGCTGACGGCCGAGAAGGGCTATGAGCAGGCTCTCGCCGCAGCGCTGGGCGAAGACCTCGATGCAGGGATCGGCGAAGACGGCGCAATGCGCTGGGGCGGCGCGGATGTGCCGGAGCAGACGCTGCCCGACGGTTCCACTCCGCTGTCAGAGCTGGTGACCGGACCGGCGGAACTGCGCGCGCGGCTGTCGCAGATCGGCGTGGCAAACGACACGTCGGTACTGAAAAGCCCGCTGCTGCCCGGACAGAGGCTGGTCACGCAAGGTGGCCGCGTCGTGCGCTGGGACGGCTTCGTGATCGAGGCGGGGGCGGAGACCTCCGCCTCTATCCGGCTGAAGCAACAATCGCGTCTGCAAGATCTCGTCGGCGAGATCAACGCGGCCGAAGCCGCCGTATCGCATGCCAATGCGGCCTTCGAGACGGCGCGCGAAGCCCGCTACGCCGCGAGAGACGCAGCCTCCGCCGCCCGCGCTGCCCTGCCGGAGTTGGAACGCCGCGAACGCGCTGCGCAGGCCGCTCTGTCGCAATATGAGACCGACGTCGCGCGCGAGACGGCGCAGAAACGCTCGCTGGAAGAACGCATAGAGCGGCTGGATGCGGAGGTTGCAGAGCTGACGAAACAGCGCGATTCCGCGCAGGCTACAGCCGCCGGAACCGACCGCGACGAGACATTGGAGCCCCGCCGCGCGGCTCTGGCCGCCAAGCTCTATGACGCACGTGCGGATGCGGACGACAAGAATTCCACCTACCGCTCACTGAACAACGAAATTCAGTCCCGCGCCGCCCGACTGAAGGCGGTGAAGGACGAACGCGCCAATTGGGAACGCCGCCGCGAACAGGCCGCAACCCGCGTCACCGCGCTACAAGGCCGCCGCGACGCCACGCAGCTGACGCTGTCTGCGGCGACGGACGGCCCCGACCAATTCGAAGCGCGTCGCGCCAAGCTCTTCGCGGAGCTGGAAACTGCCGAAAGCCGTCGCACCTCTGCTGCCGATGCACTCGCCCAGGCCGAGACCATCTTGCGCGAGGCCACCATGTCCGCGCGCGATCTGGAGCGGCTGGCCGGGGAGGCGCGCGAGGCCCGCGCCGCTGCCGATGCACGCCTAACCGCTGCGCAGGAGCGCGTGACCGAGACCAAGGCCCGTATCGCGGAAACGCTACAAAGCGAGCCGTCCGCATTGGTCGAACATCTCGGCGATCTCGATCCAGCCTCGAAGCTGTCCGAGCACGACATCGAGCGCAAGCTGGAGCGGCTTGCGGCGGAACGCGAGCGGCTCGGCTCCGTCAATCTGCGCGCCGATGAGGAAGCGGCCGAAGCGGAAGAGAAAATGGAGAGCATGCGCGCCGAGCGCGAGGATCTGGTCAAAGCCATTGCGACCCTGCGAGAGGGCATAGACGAGCTGAATACCGAAGGCCGCCAGCGCCTGCTTGCCGCCTTCGAAGTGGTGAACGACCATTTCTCCAAGCTCTTCGTGACGCTGTTTTCCGGCGGCGAGGCCTCGTTGGCGTTGACGGAATCGGATGACCCGCTCGAGGCCGGTCTCGAAGTCTTCGCCCGCCCGCCCGGCAAGACGCAGAAGCCGATGAGCCTGCTATCTGGCGGCGAACAGGCACTGACCGCGACGGCACTGATCTTCGCCGTCTTCCTGTCAAATCCCGCGCCGGTTTGTGTTCTGGACGAAGTCGATGCGCCGCTGGATGACTTCAACGTCGGTCGCTATTGCGATGTGCTCGACGAGATGTCCCGCCTGACGGACACCAAATTCATCGCCATCACCCACAACCCGGTCACCATGTCCCGCATGGACCGTCTGTTTGGCGTGACCATGGCCGAACAAGGCGTGTCGCAGCTGCTCTCGGTCGAGCTCGACCGCGCGGAAGCCCTTGTGGCCGCTGAGTAATTCTGTCGGGACACGGTTTCGCCCCTGTCCCCACACGAAATGACTACGGCTCTTTCGCGGAGCCGTCCGAGGGAGGGACGCGCATGCGCACCATGGAAGCGGAACGGGGTTAGACGCCTGCGTTATTCCGCCGCTTGCAGCCGCGCCATCCCATCCGCCAGGATCGCATTGCCGTTCTCTTTCAACGCTTTGAACTTGCTCAATATTGCGTTGACGTCCTCTTCTGTATGCGCGGCAGAGACGCTGATGCGCAGCAGGCTGGAGCTTTGCGGGGTGCCGGGCGGGACGGCCAAGTTCACATAGACACCCTCTTTCAGCAGCCAGTTCCACTCCATCGCGGCCTGCGCCTCGTTCGGGCGGCGGGCGGCGATGACGGGGCTAGCGGGGGCGCAAAGATCGAATCCCATCTCGTCCAAGCCGGCGTGAAGCTGTGCCGCGCGCGCTTTGATGTTCTGGCGTAGCTCGGGGCGCGTCTTGATCGCGTCGAGCGCGGCTTGGGCGGCGCAGATGTTGGACGGCGCCGCAGACGCCGTGAACATATAGGGCCGCATGACCTTGCGCAGCAGCTCGAACTCCGGGTGATTGGACGCGCAGAAACCGCCGACAGAGGCAAGACTCTTGGAGAACGTGCCGCTGTAG
>CALDUL010000032.1 GCA_937923575.1 uncultured Algimonas sp. | reverse complement strand
GCGCTGCAGGCGCTCGTCGCGCAGATGCGCCGCACGCAGACGCTGCCAGAAGCACTCGCCATCGGGCGCATGATTGCGGGACGGGATACGGGTCGCGCGGACGGGTTCTATGCGCGCATGCTCGACGATATCGCGAATGATCCGGGTTATCCGATGGCGATGCGCGACGGCATGCGCGCGGGTTCTCTCTCGCTTGCCAGATCAGGCGCTCCGCTATCCTACAGCACGGATCTGGCAGAGCAGCTCATCCGGCTGGACGCGGCCGATGCGCTCGATTTGTCGCAGGCCTTTGCGCGCAGCGATGCGGCGGTTCGTGCCGCCTATCTCGATGCCGCGCGCCGTTCGCCGGGCGTGTTGGAAACGCTCATCCCGATCGTGGCGACCGTTCAGATGCAGCCGGGCGAGCGGGCGGAGTGGACAGCGCTGGCGCTACAGTCCTCCCGCGCGCCTATCGTGCAGACGGCTCTGTCCATGGTGTCCATGTCGGACGTGGACCGCTGGGAGCCGCGCCTGCGCACCCTCGCGCGCAGCCATCCGTTCGATAGTGTGCGCGCCGTCGCTGCCGCCAAGCTCGACCGCAACCCGGTGGAGCCGGACATTCGCGCGCTCCGGTCTCGCGCGGGAGAGCAGAACTACTGCGTAGACGGCGAGCGTGTCTCCGCCCTGCCAGACTACGCGCTGCTACCGACATTCGAGGAAGAGCAAACCGGACTCGACGCGGAACTGTCCGTGTCGCGCCAACACCTGCAGACCAGCTACCCCGCGCGCGAACGCTGGCTCGCGGGCTATGCGCGCCACGGGGCTTCCGCGGGATCGCTTATCGCCTTCGACTACGCCCAAGCCCGCGCCAGCGTTATCAGCGACGCGCCCGTGCGCTACCTCATCCCCGACAGCGTGCCGGAGATCGGGCAGCAGCCGCAGCGCCTTTGGGTCATCGGTATGAGCACGGTCGAGAGCCTCGCGCCCGACGGCGCGAACCAGACCACCTTTGTCGCTTCCCTGCCCGGCCCTGTGCGCGATGTGTTCCGGCTGTCTGACGACAGCCTGCTGCTGCATTTCCACGATGCGCGCGTGAGCTTTCAGCCGAAGCTGGTTGGCGACAATATCATGCCCGGATGGGTCGACGCGCACCCGCCGCTGCGTCTGTTGCCGAGCGGTGCGCTGCAGCGCGGCTGCGTGGCCGAAGCGCTTGCGGGCGGACGTCCGGACGCCACGCCGTGACGTATCGGGAGTCCGAGGCGCTGCGCGCGCTGGGCGGGATCGACGATGTGCTGGGCGGCCGCGACGTGGTCTCTGCCGGGCGGCTCTCCGCGCTCGACTTCAAGGACGGCATCTTGCGCGTGACCTATGCGCTGCCGCCGGAAACGACGCAGGAACAGGGCTTGGCGCTGCAGCAGGCCACCGAGGCCGCGCTGGATGGGTTAGCCGGTGTCGAGCGCCTTGCCGTGCTGCTGACAACGCACCGCGCCGCGCCGAAGGTGGCTGCCAAGAGCCGCAAAGTGGACCGCAATCCGCACCCGAACAAACGCCCGGATGGATATCAGGGCGATGCCAAGGTCCGCCACATCGTCGCTATCAGCTCCGCCAAGGGCGGCGTCGGCAAGAGCACTGTGACCATCGGCACGGCGCGCGCGCTGGCGGCACAGGGGCTAAAGATCGGTGTGTTGGACGCCGATGTGCACGGACCGAGCCTGCCGAGCTTGCTGGGGGTGTCAGGCCAACTCGGCACGCGCGAGGTCGAGGGCCGGAGGCTGATTGCGCCGGCGGAAAGCGAAGGCGTCAAGGCCGTCTCAATCGGGCTGCTGACAGGCAATTCCGACCCGGTCGTATGGCGCGGACCCATGGTGCAGGGCGCGATCGCGCGCATGCTGTGGGACACGGATTGGGGCGAGCTTGATGTGCTGCTGATCGACATGCCGCCGGGCACGGGCGACCCACAGTTGGGGCTGGCGCAGGACATCAAGCCGAGCGCAGCCTTCCGCGGCGCCGTCGTCGTGACCACGCCGCAAGACCTTGCCCTGCTGGACGCGCGCAAGGGCGTTGGCATGTTCAAAGCCGTCGATATTCCCGTGTTGGGCTGGGTCGAGAATATGGCGACATTCACCTGCCCCGACTGCGGCAGCACCCATGCGCTATTTGGAGACGGTGATCCGGGTTTGAGCGTGCCCAAGCTCGCGAGCCTGCCGCTATCGCTGGAAATGCGCGGCGCTCGGGAGGGGTATGACGATCTCGCCTATGCGCTGCTGGCGCGGTTACCGAACGGCTAGGCGCGATTTTTACGCAGACACCACCGCAGATACAGCGCAAAAATCTTCGGCCCTTCCACCAGATAGCGCTTCCAGAGGCGCTTCGGCTCGCTGGCTAGCCTGTGCAGCCATTCCAGCCGGTTCTGCTGCATCCACTTCGGCGCGCGCTTCACGCGGCCGCCGATGAAGTCGAGCGAGGCACCGACGCACAGGCCGAGACCGACGCAGTCGCCGCGGTCGAGGCAAGCCTTGGCGACCATTTCCTGTTGCGGCGAGCCGACACAGATGAAGACGTAGCGCGACGGGTGGTCGGCCACGAATTGCGCGCATTCCGCGACGGCGTCCGGTTTCTTGCGCAGGCCCATGGGCGGCATGTGGTGGTGGACCTTGGTCAGGCCGTAGCGCGCCTTGACGCGGTTCACGATTTCTTCGTCCGCGCCGATGACTGTGATCGGATCGTCCGCCGTGATGACGTTGTCGAACAGCTGTTGCGACAGGTCCGAACCCGGCACGGCCGACAGCGGCAGGCCCGACAGCCGTGCGAGCATTTCCAGAATGCGCGAGTCGCAGACCGATAGCCAGCTGGCGTCGTATAGCGGGCGGTAGACGTCCGGCTCCTTGGCGAGCCGCACGAGGTGGTCGACATTGGGCGTGACGATATAGCGAAAGCCGTGGCGCACGCTCATCCATTTGGCGCGCTGCAATGTCTGGATCGGCGTCAGCGGATCGAAGATCGCGCCGATAAATTCATAGGTACGCGGATTGATGCGCCAGTCCTGCGCGCCGGGGCGACTCTGACGACGGTCCTCCCCGCGTGGCACGGCCGGGACGAAATCGACCGGGCGGTCATCTGTTGTCTGCACTCTTTGTGTCGAAGCGGCCAATGTCTTACCCATTCCCTTTGGAAGGAACGTCTTGGCACAGCCATCGTGAAAGTCCGGTTAGCGCGCCGTTAGGCTGCAGTTCACCATGTTACCGACTTATTTGGGTACGCGGCCGAAAGCGGCTTCCAGACGCGTGATCTGGTCGGCGACCGTATTGCCAGCCTGAGCGGCGATCGTGCCATAGAGCGAACGGTCCAGCCGCATGATGCGCTGATAGAGCGACTCGGAACGTGCCATCAGATCGAGCAGGCGACCGGGGAGTGCGTAGGAGTCCTTGGCGATCTGCGAGAACGACAGCGAATCTTCCGTCTCGGAGGTCTCTTCCGCCACCAGACGGTATTTGTCGGCGCGGGCTTCGGTCAGCTCCATGTCGCCTTCCTTCAGAGCGCGCTGCACGAGCAGCCATGACGCCACCTGCATGAGGCGCGTCGTCAGGCGCATGGACTGGCTGGCGTAGGTCAGCGCGTCATTGCGCGGCAGCTGCTTTGCGTCCTGACGGCCCGGCCCGTCCAGATAGGCGGCCGCTTCTTCGACCAGATCCATGCCCTCGCGAAACGTGCGGGCGAAGAGCTCGGAGCGCGTGAACTGCATCAGCCGTGCTTCGGCCTGCGCGGTCATCGGGTCGAGCGAGGTGGGTACGGGGCTATGTGCGGTCGGTTTGGTCATGGCAGTGGCAGTCATCATTAGTGTCCCGGACTGATGCCGGGTCCGCCCAGCCCCCACACATACCGAGGGACGGACACACGGCATGTGTATCGTTGCCAAGAGTGATTGCAAGGGTCGCGCCAGCGCCTGCGACTGAGTCGGTTTTATCGGCCCCTACCACGTCAAAACCGCGGCAGTTTCATAACGAGACCGAGATGATCCCCTATCCGCAGGCAAGCGGTCACCCTAACCCCCGAATAGCTTGTCCGCTGCATTGCGTTCGCTACCCTTTTTCGCCAATTCGCGGCGCAGGCGTTCGATCTCGCTCTCATAGGCGGTGATGCGTTGCTCGAGCTCATGCAGGGACAGACCATAGAGATCCTCGTCGAGGCGGTAGCTCTCGCGGGCGCGGCGTTGCTGATCTGACATGACTTTCCTGTCTCCGGGGTTGGTATGACTTGCTTTTGCGGTGTTATGAGCCTAGTTGACCAAAGTCGATGGGCAGCCGCCCGAGACCGGACCCCGCAGCGAGCGGGGTTTTTCTTTGCCCGCAACGCAAGTGCGGGCGCGCGTGAGTTTGGAGACGCCGCAATGACACAGATCCTGATGCCCAAGGCCACCGCCGTCTGGCTGATCGACAATACCGGTATGACCTTCCGCCAGATTTCCGAATTCTGCGGCCTGCACATTCTCGAAGTCGAAGGCATTGCCGACGGCGATGTCGGCGCAGGCATTCGCGGAGCCGACCCCATCGCCAACGGCCAGATCTCCCGCGAGGAGATCGAGAAGGCCGAAAAGGATCCGAATTACGCGATGAAGCCCAACACGTTCGACGCCGACGAACTGCCCAAGCCCAAGAAACGCGGCCCACGCTACACCCCGCTGTCACGCAGGCAAGATCGTCCCGATGCCATTGCCTGGCTCGTGCGCAATCATCCGGAAGTGTCCGACGCGCAGATTTCCAAGCTGATCGGCACGACCAAGCCGACGATCAAATCGATCCGCGAGCGCACCCACTGGAAAATCAACACGATCAACCCGCAGGACCCGGTCAGCCTCGGCCTCTGCAGCCAGATCGACCTCGACGCGACCGTGAAGATCGCCGCCGAGAAGAAGGCCAAGAAGGACGCCAAGAACGCGGTCGAAGGCGGCGAGCAGCTGAAACCAGCCCCAGCGCCGGAGCCTGTGGAAGAGACGTCCAAAGCGGATCTGACGTTGGAGAACCTCTTCGGCAAAGGCGAGTAGGGCACTCCCCTCTCCCACAACGCAAGGGCGTCGCGCGGACCGAGCGCAGCGAGGGAGCACGATGGTTCTAGGCTAGCGTCCGACGCAGGAGGACCATCCAGCATAGCTGGAACCCCGGCTTATGGGCCGGGACGCGCGCGCAGCGGTCGAATAAGATGGTCGGGCTCACGCCCGGCCTTTTTATTGGCTGGTCTTATTCGCCCTCATTACCGCCGGCGACCGGCACGGTGTAGTTCAGCGCCAGACGCCCACCATCCGCATAGATGCACTGCCCGGTGATGTAGCTGCTCTCCTCGCCCAATAGCCACGCAGCGATTGCGGCGATTTCGTCGGGCAGGCCGGGGCGACCCAGCGGGGTGCGGCTCAATATCTTGTTCATCGCAGCCGGATCGGCATTCACCTTGGCGAGCATTTCGGTCTTGATGGAGCCCGGGCCGATTGCGTTGACGCGAATGCCATAGGGCGCGAGCTCCAGCGCCATGGCACGCGTCATCTGCCGCAGGCCGCCCTTGGAAACCGTGTAGGCCAGGTAGTCTGGGATCGCGACGGTGTCGTTGATCGAGCTCATATTGACGATGGCGTATGGGCGTTCGTTCAAGCGCGAGCGGTCGTCGCGGTTCTCGATCTCGGCGACCATATGCTTGGCGACGGCGCGGCTGACGAGAAACGGCCCGCGCAGGTTCACCGCGATATTGCGGTCGAAATCCTCCACGCTCATGTCCAGCGCTCCGCCCTTCATCGCAATGGCGGCATTGTTGATCAGCCCGTCGATGCGCCCGAAAGACGACAGCGTCTCCGCAATGAGATTGTGCACGCGCAGCGGATCGGAGACGTCGCATTCGATAAAGACGGCGCGGTCGTTCCCGTCCGCCAGATCACGCGCGGCCTTGGCGCCGTTGACCGCATCCATATCGGTGAGCACGACACGGTGGCCGTCCTCGACAAGACGCTGCGCGCAAGAGAGACCGATGCCCTTGGCGGCACCGGTGACTATGATGACGCGATTCGACATATGCGTACCTTTTGTGATTTCGCCCGTCGGCAAAAGGGCAACACGCGCAGCGAAGCGAGCATGATGTTCTTTTGTCGCCGTCCGTCAGGACGAGGGCGCGAAGCGGCCTATTCGGACCCTCTCGCTAATCCACCCCAACCAAAAGGCCGGAGGAGTCTTTTGCCGCGCAGACGCGCGGTTCGGATTTCATTTGGTCCCCCGGACCAAATGAAATCCTCACATCTGCATGGCCCAGCCTTCAACGTCCATCGCGGCCTGGCGGACAGCTTCGCTCACCGTCGGGTGTGCGTGGCACGTCCGCGCGATATCCTCGCTGCTCGCCTTGAATTCCATGGCGAGACAGACTTCGTGAATCATGTCGCCCGCGCCCGGCGCGATGATGTGACCGCCGAGAATTTCGTCGGTTTCGGCATGGGCGATGATCTTCGCCAGACCATCTGTTTCGTGGTTACAGCGCGCGCGAGAGTTGGCGGTCAGCGGGAATTTCCCGACCTTATAGGGCACGCCAGCCTCTTTCAGCTCGGCTTCGGTTTTGCCGACCGACGCGATTTCCGGGAAGGTGTAAACCACGCCCGGGATTGTGTTGTAGTTCACGTGACCGCTCTTGCCGGAGATGATCTCCGCCACGGCGACGCCCTCCTCCTCGGCCTTGTGCGCCAGCATCGGACCCTCGATGACATCGCCAATGGCGTAAACGCCGTCCTGTACTCTCCAGTGCTCTGTGGGGATCATGCCGCGCTTCGTCGTCTCCACACCGATGGTGTCGAGGCCGAGCCCGTCCGTATAGGGCTTGCGGCCGATGGCGACGAGGACGACATCGGCCTCGAATGATTTCGGCTTTCCGCCGTCCGCGGCCTCAGACTCGATCTTGACCGTCTTACCCTTGCCGTCGACCGCCGTGACCTTGCGGCCGAGCTCGAACTTCATGCCTTGCTTCTTGAATATGCGCGCAGAGGTCTTGCGGATTTCCTCATCCATGCCGGGCAGGATTTGCGGGAGATATTCGATGACAGTGACTTCAGCACCCAGACGGCGCCAGACCGAGCCGAGCTCCAGCCCGATCACGCCGCCACCAATGACGACCATGCGCTTGGGCGTGGATTGCAGATCGAGCGCGCCTGTCGAGGACACGACCTTTTTCTCGTCGATCTCGATGAAAGGCAGTGTCGCGACTTCGGAGCCCGTGGCGATAACGATATTCTTGGCGGAGTAGCTCTTTCCGTCCACATCGACCTTGCCCTTACCGGTGATCTTCCCGAAACCCTGAATATGGTCGACCTTGTTCTTCTTGAACAGATATTCGATGCCCTGCGTGAGGCCGCCGACGACCTTCTCCTTGGCGGCAATCATGTCCGGCACATTGGCTTCGACCGTGGCTTTCATGCCCATGGCGGCGAATTCGGTGGAGGCGGTCTCATAGAGCTCGGTCGCGTGGAGCAGCGCCTTGGACGGGATGCAGCCGACGTTCAGGCAAGTCCCGCCGAGCGTCTTGCGCGTCTCGATACAGGCCACTTTCAGGCCCAACTGTCCGCAACGAATGGCGCAGTTATAGCCGCCGGGTCCGCCGCCGATGATAATGACGTCGTAAGTGTCTGCCATGGTCGTGTATCGCTCCTGTTTGACCTGCGCGCTTTAGGCGCGTGGGAGTGCAAGAGCAATGCGCGAGGCGGGGTGGATCGCCGCTATCGCAGGATGCGCTTTGCCTTCTGCGCGCGGGCGTAGAACACCTCCAGCAGACCGAGCAGGACGACTATGACCGGCATGATGAACCCTTCCGTGCCCGTGGCGGCTCGAAACTCGGCATTGATCACGGGCCAGATGAAGCTGATCACGGCGCTGATCAGGGACAGTGAGAACAGTGGCACGGCCCAGCGTTTTCGCAGCAGCATTGAGATCGCGGCGATAAGCCCGCTCCAGACGGCAATCGCATAGGCGGATGTCGCCCAAACGGGATATTGGTCGCGCAATGCAGTAAGCGCGTGGCCGTAGGTGCTCGCATAGGCGGCATCGCTCATCGTCTGATCGATCCAGTAGAAATAGCAGCCAATCAGGTTCCACAGCAGGAACAGGACCGCCAAAATCCAGTACAGGACGGATGGTTTTCTCATGTCAGCTCTCCCCCGAAAGTCGTGAGAAGAGTGTGGCAGGCCGTCGCTGGCAAGTCTAGCGCCCGGACGTTGTGGCCATCCTAGGCCGAGAGCTGACCGTCCTGCTTTGCCGACAGAGCGGCCCAGAACAGGAAGACGCCGACGATGATATAGCCGAGGTTCAGCCCGGTCGTGATCGAGGCGAGTAGCTCGAAACCGCCGCGCAGCATGCCGTCGACCATCAGGCCCAGCATGGCGAAGACCGAGCCCATCAGCCAGAGGTAGGCCGAGGCGCGGCGCAACAGCAGATAGACCGCGCCGGCCAGCAGGCAGACGACCGAGACCGCATGGCAGATGCGCACCCAGACGGGCGTATCGAGAATATAGGCGACCTGTTCCGGCGAGAAATTGCGCGCCAGCGAGTCCGGCGACTGGGTCAGCGCCAGAGCTAGACCGACCAAATTCAGCAAGCCCCAGACGACGGCGAAAACGGCGAGTATGCCCAGAGAGCCATCTGCGCGTCGCGCCTTGTGCTCTGCTATCGCGGGCTCCGCTCCCCCGTCCAGTTCGACTTGTTCCGTGAGTACAGCCATGCCGCCCCTTCCTCTCCTTCGTTCGGGGTTTCCCGCCCCGAGACGTCCTAAGGCTTTAGCGAAGAGTGTCTTTCCGATGGATTGTAGGACGGGGTTAAGGCGGGGTTAGGACTTCGCCCACCCATGACCGCTTGATGATCGCCTCATAAGCCTGGCATTTGCATCGCTTGCTCATCGCGCCCTGCCCTTGCTAGGAGCGTTCATGCGCTTCTGGCTCTCCTTGTTCGGACTTCTCCTCATGCCCGCTTGCTCAGAAACGCCTTCAGCGACAAACGCCTCCGTAGAGCCCGCATCCCTTGCGGAACAGGCCGCGCCGAAGCCTGCCGCCATCAAGACGTCCACCATACTCGACACCAGCGGCACACCCGGCCCGCAGATGGTGCGTTTTCGCCAGACTGCGCCAAATGGTCTGACTGCGGAGTGGCTGTCCTTCGGCGCCACACTGGCTCGGCTAACGCTGCCGGACGGCACGGAGGTTGCGGCGAGACTATCCAATCAAGACGCCTATGCCGACCGTGATTCCAAGATTGGCGTCACCATCGGACCGGTGGCCAACCGGATAGGCCGAGGACAATTCGTGGTCGACGGCAAACGCTGTGGACTTACGACCAATGAAGGCGACAACACGCTGCATTGCGGACCCGAAGGCATGGACCGCCTGCTCTGGCGCGGCGGTTTCAAACCCAATGGCCAGCTGGTCATGCGCCATAGTCAGGAGGCTGGCTATCAAGGCTATCCGGCCAAGCTGGATGTCGAAATGACGGCCACACTGAGCGAGAGCGCCCTGCGCGTGACCTACCGCGCGAGCGTGTCGGAGCCCGCTCCGCTGAACCTGACCTTGCACGGTTACTGGAACCCGGCAGGCGTGACGAAGACGCCCGTTGACGGCCTGACCATGCGCATACCCGCCGACCGCTATAGCGCGGTAGATGCCGAGTTGATCCCGACCGGCGAGACCCCTGCGGTGGCCGGCACGCCCTTCGACTACCGCAGGGCCCGCATCGTGGGCAGCGCGCCTATCGATCACAACTTGCTGATCCCGGGCGATGGCTTGCGCGAGATGGTGCAGCTCGGCGATGGGCAGCGGACAATTACCGTTCTGTCCGACTATCCCGGGCTGCAAGTCTATACGGGAGAAGGCCTGGCTGACGGCGTCCTGAGCCCGCGCTCTGCCATCGCATTCGAGCCGCAGTATTCGCCCGACGCGGTCAACCAGCCAGTGGACGGAGATGACACGATCCTGCGCCCGGGCGAAGTCTATGAGCACATGATCGAGTTCCGCTTTGCCGGGCCGGGGCTTCCATGAGGGCGGAGGGCATGAAGGCGGAAGGCATGAATGCGGCAGCCAAACCCACCCGCTTCGTCCATGATATCTGGTATTTCGCAGGGCTGACCAGCGACCTCCCGAAATCAGGTCTCATGCGGGTGATCATCGCGGGCGAGCCAATCTGCATCGGGCGCAAGTCGAGCGGCGAACACTTTGCCCTGCGCGATATCTGCCCTCACCGCGCGGCACCCTTTTCCGCCGGACGCGTCCTTCAAGACTCTCTGGGGAGAGACTGTGTCGAATGCCCCTATCACGGATGGCAATTCGGGACGTCCGACGGCGCGTGCAAACTGATCCCGGCGCTCACAGAGGACAGCGCAGTCCGCGCTGAGCGTATTTCCGTGCGCATTTTCCCGGTCGCGCAGACGGGGCGCCTGCTCTGGGTCTGGCTCTCGAGCGACCCGAAATTTGCGGGCGAGCCGCCCTTCGCCCCGCCCGCCTTCCCGCTGGTCGACACGCGGCCCGTCATCGACGACGGGGTCGAGCTGGCCTGCCATGTCGATCACGCCGTCATCGGATTGATGGACCCGGCGCATGGTCCGTTCGTGCACCGCCAATGGTGGTGGCGCAGTGAGGCGTCGATCCACGAAAAGGCCAAGGCGTTCGAGCCCCGAGAGCGCGGCTTCGCGATGGCCGCCCATGCGCCGAGCTCCAACTCCAAGGCTTACAAGCTGCTCGGCAGGGAGCGCACGACGGAGATCACTTTTCAGCTGCCCGGCATCAGGACGGAGGAGATCAAGACCGGCGACAAGACTGTGCTGAGCTTTACCGCCGTCACGCCGCAGGACGAGCAGACGACGCGAGTCCGCCAGCTCTTCTTCACCGACCGCACCAGCTTCCGCCTACTCTCGCCCATACTGAAATTGGGTGCCAAGGCCTTCTTGCGGCAGGACGCGCATATGGTCGACCTGCAGGCCCAAGGGCTGCGGTTCGATCCCAAGCTGATGCTGATCGACGACGCGGATACGCAGGCCAAATGGTACCATGCGCTTAAGCGCCGATGGGCGCAGTCCAATGCGACGGGTGAGCCCTTCGTCAATCCGGTCAAGGCGAAAACACTGCGTTGGAGAAGCTGATGACGTTCCTACGGCGACTATTTGGCGTGCTTCTGCTCCTTCTTGTGGCGGGCGCTCTGTGGTTCCAGATCGTGCAAGTGCCCACGATCGACGGGCAGATGAACGCCGTTATCGACCACGCGCCCTACCCGGTCAGCGACGCGGCTCAGGCGCTGCACGATGATCTCTATATTGCGGACCTGCACACCGACAGCCTGCTATGGCGGCGCGACGTGGCGAAGCGGCAGACTTACGGTCATGTCGATCTGCCGCGACTGCGCGACGGCGGGGTGGAGCTACAGGTCTTCTCCGCGGTCACTCAGAGCCCCAAGGGTCAGAACTTCGCGGGCAACAGCTCCGATGCGCCGGACCAGATCACCACGCTCGCCCAAGCCCAGATGTGGCCGTTTCGCACCTGGGGTTCGATCTACGAGCGCGCGGCCTATCAGGCGCAGCGGCTGCAAAAGGTCGAGCGCGCGGACAAGAACAAGCTCGTCATCGCCCGCACGGCAGCGGACCTCGATCAGCCGGACGGGACCATCGTCGGCATTCTGCTGACCGAGGGCTCTCACCCGCTGGAAGGCGACATCAATAATATTCAGCGCCTCTATGACGAGGGCTACCGCGCGATGGGGCTGCAGCATTTTTTTGACAATCGGCTGGGCGGCAGCCTGCACGGAGAGACGAAGGGCGGGCTGACGACATTCGGTCGAGAGGCCGTCGCCGAGATGTGGCGGCTGTCGATTTCCGTCGATCTGGCCCATAGCAGCGAGGCCGTCGTGCGTGACGTGCTCGCCATGAATAATGGCGGCGCGGTTTTCATCAGTCACGGTGGCGTGCGCGGCGGCTGTTCGGTCACCAATCAACGCAACCTGCCGAGCGACCTGCTCAAGGAGCTCGCGCGTCAGGGCGGGATCATCGGCATTGGCTATTTCGAAGGCGCGATCTGCGACATCACCCCGGCCGGAATTGCTGGCGCGATTATCGACGCGGTCGAGCTGGTCGGCATCGACGCTGTCGCGCTCGGCTCCGACTTCGACGGGACCGTGACGACCTCGCTCGACACGTCCGAGCTCGCCGCCATCACCCAGGCGCTGCTGGACCGCGGCATGAGCGAGCGGAGCATACGCGCCATCATGGGCGGCAATGCGCGCGACTTCTTCCAAAGGACGCTTCCTCAATGAAACGAGTTCTTCTGATCTCCGCCGTCGCGACGACGTCTGCTGTCGCATTGGCGGCCTGCAATCCCGGCCCGCCCAAAGCCGACACCGAGCTCGCCGTGCAGGCCCTGAAAACGCTCTCAGACGATGTCATGCAAGGCCGCGGCGTGGGCACGGACGGCGGCAAGCGCGCGATCCGCTATCTCGAAGCGCAGATCGACGCGCTCGGCGATGCGCCCGCGCGCCAGCCCTTCACCGCAACCATCGCCTACCCTGATCAGGAGCCATTCGATATTAACGGCGTGAACCTGATCAGCATCGTCAAGGGCAAGACCCCCGGCGAAGGCCCTGAGCTGGTCGTGACGGCCCATTTCGATCATCTCGGCGTGCGGGACGGAAAGCTCTATAACGGCGCGGACGACAATGCGTCCGGCGCGGGCGCGCTGCTGTCGGTCTACAAGTCGTTTCTCGAAGACCGCCCGGACCACGATGTGCGCATCGTCTGGCTGGACGGAGAGGAGCGCAGGCTGTCCGGCGCGTACCATCTGGTCGGCGAGCTAGCCGCGGACGGCCGACCGCGCGTAAATCTGAACCTCGACATGATCAGCCAGAACGAAGACGGCGAGATCTATATGGCGGGAGCGCGGCACACGCCGGAACTCAAGCCGCTCGTCGAACGTGCTGGCAAGGGCACGGGATTGTCTGTCCGCTTCGGCCATGACGACCCGGCCGATCCGCCCAACGACTGGACGACGCAATCGGACCACGCCGCCTTCCACGCGCGCGGCGTTCCGTTTGTGTATTTCGGCGTTGAAGATCACCCGCACTACCACCAGCCGACGGATGACTTCGACACCATTCCGCTGCAGACCTACCGGGGTGCGGTGCAGCTCACGGTCAATGCGGCCCATTTGTTGGACGCCGAGCTGGGCACCCTCGCAAAGCCGTTAAGCGCGGATTAACCGCACCCGCCCAGCCTGCCCGCATGAGCGCAAAGCCACAGCCCTGGACCGTCTACATGCTCCGCTGCGCGGACGACACGATCTACACCGGGATCGCGCGCGACGCCGAGAAGCGCGTAGCCGCGCACAACCTTGGAAAAGGCGCGAAATATACGCGCGCGCGGCGGCCAGTCGCAATGATCTATTGCGAGACGGCCGCGGATCGCAGCGAGGCCAGCCGACGGGAATATGCCATCAAGCGGTTGTCGCGGAAGGCGAAGTTGGCTCTGGTCGGGACATAGAGAAAGCCACGCCCCCGGAGGAGCGCGGCCTCTTCATTCAGGATCCGGCGAAAGCCTAAAGCGCCTTGTCCAGCGCGTCGGCGAAGCGTTCGCCTTCGCGGGCAGATGCGTGAGCCTTGCGGAGCAGCTCCTGGGTGCGCGGGGCGAGGTCGGTGCTGTTCAGCGCCGTCTCGATCTTGTTGGCAAGATATTCCTCGCCGTCGTCGATCGCCTCGATTGCGGCCTTTTCGTCATCCACGAAAATCGTCGTGAACGAGGTCCACGCCCGGTGCGCCGTGCCGGCAACAGAGCCGGCCGTTGCCGCTTCGCCGCCGAGCGACGTCACTTCGGCTTGAAATTCACGGACCAGCGCGGAGCGGGCGTCGGCGCGTTCTCGGAAGTTCTTGGCCAGTGCATAGCTGTCGTCGGACGCCTCGCAGCAGGTTTCATAGCCCTTGTGGCTGTCGATCAGCGTCTTTGTGATGGTGTTGAGGACGGTCACGTCATCGGGAAGTACGGTGCTCATGTAGGGTCTCCTTAGTGTTGGACCGGCTAAACGCATCGTGGACTCGGGTGTTCCCAGCGGGGCAGTCCGCTTGACTCTGCGCTCCGCCCTCCCGACATCGACATCGTGAGCGATACGCCCAACCTCCCCGCCCTTTCGCTGTCCCAGCACTTTGCCCAGGAAGTGCAGCAGCTGAGCCTGTCGGCGTCCGATACCCCGGCCGAGGCCGTGGGTGCGGTGCGCCGGACGCTGGACAGAACCGCTGCGCGATATGCCCGCTCCACCGACGACCCGCAGCTACAACGCGCTGGGCAATGGCTGGTGGAGATCGTCAAATCGGGCACGGGCCTCATCGACCGTGCGAGCCATGCGGACATCATCTGGGACGAAGTCGCGGTGAAAAACGACTTTACCATCACCGCGCGCGACGGGTTGTTCTACGCCGGCGCGGGTTTGTTTGGCGCCGCGGGACTGTTGCAGGGCGTGGGACTCGCATTCTGGGGCGCGGTCGCCTTGGCCGGGCTGCACGCCGCGACCAATGTTCGCCTGCGCCTGCCGTTCCTGCCGCGGCCCAAGGCCCTGCGCAGCGACAACGGCCGGATGCAACGCGCGACGGCGGTTGTCCGTTTGGACCGCGCCGGTCTGATCAACCAGGTCAGCGACGCCATGAAGACGGCGGATCACATCCTGCTACGCCTCGCTCAGCCCGCGTCCGAAGCCCATTGGCGCGACGATGGCCGGCTGACCGCCATGCTGCAAAGCCTGATCGAGGCAGGCCGCAGCGGCGACGGCGCGTTCGCGCTGGAGCTGTCGCGCCGGGAGCTGCCGAGCCTGATCGAGGGCGCGGGGCTCACGCTCGTGGACTATTCCAAGGCACGCGCCGAATGGTTCGACCGCCTGCCCGCCATCGGCGAGGGTCCGAAGCTGGAGACCGCCGCACCCGCGCTGGTGACAGAGGATGGCCGAGTTGTGCGCCGCGGAACTGTGTGGGTACGCAAATGAGTTCTCCCAAGACGAGCCCCAAGACCGGCCCCAAGACCGGCCCCAAGACCGGTCCCAAGACCCGCAAGGACATCGAGTTCGTCGGCTTCGACCTCGGCCACGGCGAAACGGCGCTGACTCGCGCCTTCGCGCAAGGCCATGCCGAGCCGGAAATCCTCGAATATCGCGGTGTGCGCAGCCTGATCACAGCCGTGGCAAAAGACCGAGATGGCGTGCGCATCGGCGCGGAAGCGCTGTCACTATCAGACGCCAAGATCTGGGCGAAGTTCAAGTCGCCCGAGCTGGATGCGGCTGACGTCGCCGAGCCGCTGACCCTGTTTACGCGGACGCTGGTGGAGGGCCTGGCGGACGATGGCAGCCTGCGCGGACCGGGCGAGAGCCGCTTCGTCATCGGCTGCCCGTCCGGCTGGGATGACGACGTGCGCGCCGACTATTTGAGGCTGTTCAACGCTGCTGGGCTGACCAACGCGCGCATCGTGTCCGAGTCGCGCGCGGCGCTGATGACGGCGCTGGAGCAGGGCTATCTGTCGATGGATGACGCGCGGGCGTCGGTGCTGATCGTGGACATTGGCAGCTCCACCACAGACTTTACCTATTGCCGCGATCTGGCCGCAGATGATGTCGGGCACAATGTGCTGGGCTCGGGCCTGCTGGACAATGAAATCCTCGCCGTGAACCTCGCCCGCCAACCGCATCGCGAGGCGATCGACGCGCTGCTCACTGCGCATCCCTCCTACCGCCCTATCCTGGAGTTCTGGTGCCGCGAGGCAAAAGAGGCCTATTTCACCGGCGAGGACAAACCCGTCGAGATGATCCGCCGCCTACCCGGCCCTGGAGGTGCTGGCGGCGGCAAATCCATCCTATTCGAGATCCGCATGGATAAAGCCGACGCCGATGCGATCCTCGCCAAACCGCTCCCGTCGCTTCACGGCTATAGCTGGGAGGGCGCCTATGATTACGCACTGCGCGAAACGATCGAGCAGTTGGGCGGACGCGCACCCGATACTGTGTTACTGACAGGCGGCGCGTCGCGTTTGCCGCTGGTCCTGCCCGCGACTCAGGCCGCCTTCCCCGACGCGCGTGTCATCCGCGGCGCGGAGCCGGAATTTGCCATCGCGCGCGGCTTGGCCTGGCTGGGCCGGTTCGAGTTCCTGCATGAGAGCTTCAAGCGCGAGGTCGGTTCACTGATGGGACCGGACGGCGACGTGACGAAACTGGCTGGGCAAGCCGCCAAACGCCTCGGCGACACGCTCGCGCCGGCGCTGGTTGACGGTCTGGCCGAAGACTGCATCCGCCCTGCTTTCCGTGCCTGGCGTTCCGGCGACACGCGCTCGCTATCCGATGTCGAAGTCGATCTGATGCAGCGCACTGCCGACTGGCTGCGGTCGGACGCTGCGCAGGCCCGCCTCAAGCCTGTTATCGACAGCTGGTTCGCCGGGCTGCAACGCGACATCGAAACGATCACCGATCCGCTCTGCCGCGAGCACGGCCTGCCCGCGATGGTGTTGAGTTTGGACGATAGCTCTCACGTCTCGCAGCACTTGGAAGGCCTCAGCCTGTCTGCGCCCAACATCGCCCAGCTGGAAACCGACACAGCCCTGCTCGGCACAACCTTGGCGGCGATCACCGTGTCCGCCCTTCTCGCCCATGCCAATCTGTTCGCGCCGCTGCTGATGAACCCGATCGGGCTGATCATCGGCGGCGTGGTGACGGGGGGCGGCTATCTCTATGGGCGCAAGGCGTTATCCGGGCGGTTCAAATCGGCCAATGTGCCCGTGCTCGCGCGTCATGTGCTGACGGACAAGCGCATCGACCAAGCTACCGCCAAGCAGCGCCCCGACATGGTCAAAGCCGTCCACGCCGCGTGGGACGACCAAGCGGCCTCGCGCTTTGGCGAAGACCTGTCGGGCATGCTCGGCCGCGCGCTGCTGGAGCGGGCCGACGAACGCGCCGTGTTATTCCTGATCTAGCTCGATCTCGACATCATCGGCGCCGTCCATCTCGATGACGATGCGCGTCTTGCTCTGCCCGTCGACCACAACGGTCTCGCGCTGCAGGCTTAGGTTCTTGCCCAAACCACTAATGGAAAGCTTGTCCTCGCTGTCGCGGGACGTCTCCCGCTCGATGGTCATCAGCTCATCACCGTCGAACATCAGCGTCGCGCCGTCGTCGTCGCGCTTGACCTCGACGCTGGATGCGAAGGCCGCGAACATGTCGGCGAACTCGGAGATGACTTCGGTGTCCTGAAGGGCCTTCTCCAGCTCACGAGCGGCCTCCTGCAACTCTTCCCCGTCCCAGGAGAATGTCTTGGTCGCTGCCTTGCTCTCGACCTTGGGTTTGACATTGACCTCCGGCTCGTCCGGGTGGGCATAGGCAGGGCTCGCCAAGGCGAGCGCGACGAAAGGGATGATCAGATATTTCATGGGACAGACTCCAGACACGTTGCGAAAACCTAACGCCGAACACGCTATCCGCATTGTAAATTCGTGGTAACGTGCAGTCGTGCTCAAGGACCGTTTTTTCTACCCGCTTGCCCTTCTCGTCTTCGCCGGGATTATCGCCTTGGCGCTCGCGCCGGGCGGGCGGACGATCGTCGGCGAGGTCGACCGCTGGGAGCTCGCGGGCGACATGCTGAATGCCCTACAAGTCAGTCCCGGCACGGAGATGGACTACCGCGCGGACGAAGGCGGCTACGTCGTGCTGTCGGCCTTCACCGGGTTCGATCAGGGGCCGGGTTCGATCGGCATATTCGCCAGTCTCGGCCCGACGCAGGAGCGCAGCTTTGCGGGAGAGACGATCGAGATCACGCTGCGCGCTCGTGCCGCGCGCAATGACCCGCTGGACGTGTTCGAGAGTGCCTATTTCCCGCTGGAAGGTGCAGCGAGCGAGTGGCAGCGCTTTACGCTCGGTGCGGACTGGCAGGACTTTACCTACCGCTTCACCCCGCCTGTCGTGGCGGCCGAACCCAATGCCGATCTGATCTCGATTTGGCCCGGCAAGGCGGGCGAGCGCAAGGGCATGGATCTGGCGAGCGTGTCGATCACCAAGGTCACGCAATAGTCACGACGCCACAAGAAAGCCCGCCGGATGAACCGGCGGGCCATTCATTTACGGGTCGCTTTTTGACTAGCGAATTGGCGAGATCAGACGCGGGTCACGGACTAGCGTGCGCACGCCGTGGGCCTCATCTTCGTTAAAGACATTGTCCTCGGCCCAGGCGTCGAGCGTCGCGATGTCGATCTTGGCGCATTGCGGGCGCACCGACCATGTCACGTTGAGCGGTGAGCACTTGTTGTCCGTATAGCTCGGCCCAGTGGTGGAGCCGCGGAAGACGACAGGCGTGCCTGTACCTGTCGGGATCATGCCCGGCTGGTGCATTCCGGCCGATTTGGGCATGTAGTCCATCTTAGTGAAGTCCATGGCGCCGCGGTCATTGACCACGAGGAAGACCTGCGTTTCGACCCGCAGGCGCGGGTTTTCGCACGTGTCGGAGAGGCAGGAGCCGAGACCTTCTCCCGGTTCAATGTCGCAAGTCGTGTGGACCCAGTGGACCTCGATCGTGTCACCGACATCGACGCCCTCGACATGCTTGGTGTCATAGGGCGCGCGCTCGGCCGCCGTCAGGTCGTTGGTGCCGTTGCAGCGGTAGCCGCCGTCCGGGGCGGGTCCGGCATACATGGAAAAGCCAGGGCCCTTGTGCTCGGCCTGGGCGTGAAAGTGGATGTTACAGAGGTTCATGCCGGACGCGTCGCCCGCCAATGGGCTGTCATCCGTGTTCAGGCCTGCCTTGAAGCTGATGTCGCGCGGCGTCTGAGCCCCCATGGTGGTGCAGGCATTCGCGTCTTCCACGAAGGCCGGCTCTGCGCCTGCGGTGAAGATCGGCGCGGCGGCCTCGGCAACGCGGTCGACGGCGGCTTCCGCATCGGCGACAGCCGTGTCGGCTTGTTCGCCCGAACAGGCAGAGAGTGCCAACGCGGCGGCGGATAAAACGAGAAGGGAACGCATTGCGTATCTCCAATTAGATGAAGTTCAATGCTCAACGTATGTTGAAAAATCTGGTTCCTTAAGTTCGATAGAATTTTTCCAAAAGGTCTATTCGGCCGCGATACGCTCGGTGCGAAGTGCGTCGGCGCGGGCCTCGACAGCGCGCACGATCTCCTCGATCATGTCGTCATTGTCGGTCTTTCCGCTTTTCTTGCCCGCGTGATACATCATGCCGTAGCCAGCCGAGCCACCCGTGAAGCCGACATCGGTGAACATCGCCTCGCCTGGTCCGTTCACGACACAGCCGATGATCGACAGGCTGATCGGCTCGCTGATGTGGGACAGGCGGTCTTCCAATGTGCGCACCGTCTCGATGACGTTGAATCCCTGCCGTGCGCAGGACGGGCAAGAGATGATATTCACGCCACGTGTGCGCAGACCCAGCGATTTCAGCATGTCGAAGCCGACGCGGATTTCCTCTTCGGGCTCGTCGGACAGGCTTACGCGGATGGTGTCGCCGATCCCGGCCCAGAGCAAGCTGCCCATGCCGATCGAGCTCTTGACTGTGCCGATGCGCGTTCCACCCGCCTCGGTAATTCCCAGATGCAGCGGCGCGTCTGTGGCGTCGGCCAGCTGGTGATAGGCGGCGACGGTCAGAAACAGGTCGGACGCCTTCACCGAAATCTTGTAGTCGTGAAAACCCTCGTCATCGAGCATGCGGGCGTGCATCAGCGCGCTCTCGACCATGGCGTCGGGGCATGGCTCGCCATATTTTTCCAGCAGATCGCGCTCCAGGCTCCCGCCGTTCACGCCGATCCGGATGGAACAGCCATTGGCCCGCGCCGCCGCGACGACTTCGCGTACACGGTCCTGCCCGCCGATATTGCCAGGATTGATGCGCAGACACGCCGCGCCGTTCTCTGCCGCTTCGATCCCGCGCCTATAGTGAAAATGGATGTCTGCGACGAGCGGCACGTCGACCTGATCGACGATCGCGCGCAGAGCCGCCGAGCTCTCAGGATCGGGGACCGAGACCCGCACGATATCCGCGCCGACCTCTTCCAGCCGCCTGATCTGACCCACGGTCGCTTCGACATCGTGAGTGATCGTATTGGTCATGGACTGCACCGCAATGGGTGCGTCGCCACCGACTTCGACGGAGCCGACACGGATTTTGCGCGACGGACGGCGTTCGATGGTGCGCCAGGGACGGACGGCATGCAGCGAGGTTGGGTTGGAGCTCATGAGCGCGCTCTAGCGCAAGCGCATGACGGAATGAAGTCGAAGATGCGGCGCGTTAGGCCGCATCTGAGTTCAGTCCACCCCGCCCAGAGCGTAGTTCTCCACCGGCTCGCCCCGTTTGCCGAGCGGGCCTAGTGAGCGCTCGCCGATGCGTAGCTCGACCGCGCCGCCGTCGCGCACGGTCACGGTAAATCCCTCACCCCGCGCGGCATCGAACCGCTCGCCCGTCACGAAGACGCGGTTGGCGACCAGCGTGCCAGAGCTGTTGCGAATGCTCATCCAGGAAGGGGCCGTCGCGACGAGGCTGACCACGGAATCGGAGACGGGTTCGGACGCGACCGTCGCGCCGGGTTGCAGCGCGGGCGTGCTCGCCAGGTTAGGAGACGCGACCGTATCCAGCTGCACGCCGTACCACGCGCCGAGCATGACCACGGCTGCGATGACGCCGAGCGCTGGCACCGAGCCCTTGGGCAGTCGCAGTGACCGCGTCGGCACGAAATGCGGCACACCGCGGCGGGCGAGCTGACGCGGCGCGCTGATGTCGGATTTGAAATCGGCGACAACGCTTTCCGCGTCCATCTCCAGCACGCGGGCATAGGCGCGGACATAGCCAAGCGCGTATCCCAGTGTGGGCAGCGCGGAGAGATCCCCGTCTTCGATCGCCTTGATGTGTTCTGCGCGCACGCCGGAGGCAAAGCTCGCGGCCTGCATATCCATGCCCAGCTCAAGGCGCCGCGCGCGCAAGGCACGGCCAGTCGGCTGATCGGTCAGACGCGGGACGATATGGGACGGATCTGAGCGCATGATCTCAAAAAGGTTAACGGACTGGAACTAATGCTCGGTTAAGCTTTTCACCGACCCTGACAAGCGCCACTGTGACCGAACTGCAATTTTGCCGCGCTTTCGCGCGCCGCGTCCCTCCCCTATATGAGCCGTGATGAAACCGCTGACCCAGTCCCCAACACGGTCTTATGGCACGACACCGCTGTTCGTGCGTCCGGATGCGCGTGCGGCGCTGTTTGGCTTCGTGATTTCGGCGGCACTGCTCGGCGGGGCGTGGTTTTTCCAATATGTTCTCGGCTACGCGCCCTGCATCATGTGCTATTGGCAACGCCATGCCCACAAAGTCGTGTTGGCCGTCGCGGCGGCGACTATCGCCGCCCATGCCGTTGGCGGATTGCCGCGCTGGCTCGGGCCGGTTCTACTGGTCAGCGCCTTTGTCGGATCATTCGTGCTGGGCGCGTTTCACGTCGGCGTGGAGTTCGGCTTCTGGGACGGACCGGCGGCGTGTGCGGCCAATACGGGTGCACTGCCGACCATCGATCCCAACGACCCGCTCTCCATACTCGACGGCGAAATCCAGGGTCCGTCCTGCGCGGATGTCGCCTGGAGTTTTCTCGGCATTTCCATGGCAGGCTGGAATGCGCTGATCAGCCTGTTCGGCGCGGTCGGCACTTATCGGTTGGCCACCAGAGGAGGACGCGCATGAAACCTCGCGGCAAAGCCAAACGCAGCCAGAACAACCGCGCGCACACGCCGCGGCGTATCGCGGAAATGCTGCGCGTCGATCACGCCGGCGAATACGGCGCGGTGGCGATCTACCGCGGTCAGCAGGCCGTCTTCGGGCAAAGCGTTGCAACGCAGCCCATGGCCGAACAGCTCGCCGAGATGGAGGCGGAAGAACAGAAGCACCTCGACGCCTTCGACGCCATGCTGGTGGAACGCGGCGTACGCCCGACGGCGATGGCACCTCTGTGGAATGCCGCAGGCTATGGTCTGGGTGTCGTGACCGCGCTAATGGGGCGCAAGGCCGCCCATGCCTGCACGGAAGCCGTCGAGACCGTTATCGAGCAGCACTACGGTGAGCAGGCGGACGCCGTCGAGCATGAAGAGCCTCAGCTCGCCGCCACTTTCCGCGAATTTCGCGAGGACGAGCTGCACCACAAGGATGTCGCAGTAGAAGGCGGCGCGCGCGAAGCCCCTGGCTATCGCCTGCTGTCGCGGATCATTCGCACCGGCTGCCACGCGGCTATCCGCGTCACGGAAAAGGTCTGAGCCTTATAAAAAACGGCAGCCCTCTTTAAGGAGGACTGCCGTGTTGTCGGTCGGGGCTGTCGCGCCGCTACATCTTGCGTTTGACCTTTTCCGCGCCCTCTTCGATTTCTCCGCCGACGGATTCGATGTCCTGTCCGGCACCGGCGATGGTGTTGCAGGCGCCGAGTGACAATGTGGCAGCCAGCATCAGTCCGGCGAGAAAGAGAGCGGGTTTATCCTGTTTGCGGGGCATGGTTTTTGTCCTTTCGATCGTCGGCATAGGTTTGCCGCTTGCCGAGAAAACGCCGAGGCCTTCGCTTCGTTCCGATTTACTCCGCCGCGACGGGTGACCGAAGGCCGACCCGGCCCGAGCTTGGCACAGCACGATAGGTCGACGACGTCCTGCTGATCGCGCCGTCTATCGCGGCGATGAGCCCGTCGAGACCCGGCGCGGCGAGCGCTTCGAATTGCGCGCGTCGCGCGGCTTTCGCAATGCTGTCACGGGTCAGCACCTCGCCCAGCGCATCGGAAATGCGCGACGACAGGGCGGGGCCTAGGGCGCTGACCTTGCAGCCCAGGCCCGCACGCGTGACGCGCGCGGCGATGGCGGACTGTTCGAAGGCAATTGGAACGGTGACGAGCGGCACGCCCGCCGCGACGGCGTCGGTCGTCGAATTATACCCGCCGTGAATTATCGCCACTGATGCCTCCGCCATGACGGCGCGCTGATCGAGAAAGTCTCGCGCGATCGTCCCTACTGGCAGATAGTTTTCGTCTTTCAACCGACCTCCATGCAAGACGACCGGTTGCAGCCCCTTATGGATCGCAGCGCGGGCCATGGCGCGCAGGACCTTGGCACGGCCACCCATGAGCGTTCCCAACGAAATAAACGCCAAAGGTCGGCCGTCCCGCTCATGCGCAATGGTCTCGAGACCCGGATAGGACAGCCCCGCGTCGCGAAACGGCCCGAGATAGATCGGCGGACGCTCGCGCGGGAAGTCGAGCGAGGCGAGGCCCTGCGCCAGATCGGTCGTGCGCGAGATGCCGTCATCCACGCTCCAGACCTGCTGCCAATCGTCTAGCCCGTCTGGCTTGGTCAGACCGAAGTCCGCCGCCCCGCCCGCCAGAACCTCGCATTGCGGGCGCAGCAGCGCGTTGACGATGCGGTAATAGCCCGCATTCAACCAGTGGCCATAGGCGCTGGCATTGTATTTCCAGCCCATGAAAGGCGGCGGGACGGATGGCTCGCGATTCATCGGCAACGCGCAGGCAAGGCTGATATGGGCGAAGTGTTTCGAGCTTAGCCCGCGCCCGACAATGCCCGCACCCGGCTCCAACTGGTCATGGATCACACCATCCGCGCCGAGCCGCTCCAG
This sequence comes from uncultured Algimonas sp., assembly GCA_937923575.1. Classification (GTDB taxonomy): domain Bacteria; phylum Pseudomonadota; class Alphaproteobacteria; order Caulobacterales; family Maricaulaceae; genus Litorimonas. The sequence goes on along the minus strand of CALDUL010000032.1, from coordinate 9,485 downwards.
CGCACGCGGCAGGTGTTTGAGGTAGAATTGCGAAAGCCGCGCGGTCAGCGTGAACATGGCATTCAAATCCGACCACGACCGCATGCGCGACAGGCAGGCGCAGACACGGTCAAGCTCGCCCGGCGGTATGTCACGCGCGCCGATCGTCAGCGTCTCTATGTCCTTGGGCACACGCGCAATCAGATCATGTGGGCCGATCACGACCGGCCGATGACCCGAGCGCATCATCGCACGCGCCGCCGTCATCATCGGATTCATGTGGCCGGACAACGGCAGGGTGATGAGCGCGAAGGTCGCCATGGTGACTATACGGCCAGGGCGGCGGGACGTCGCAGAGAGGGGACGAAAAATTGCTTGGTGTTATAATGTGGGGTGTCTGTCGGAGAAGCGCGGGGCGGACATCGCTCTCTTCGCACCTCTCCGAGGCGGCGGGGATCCAACTGTCTAGGTCATGCCGCGCCTAGTCGGGTGGGGTGAGCGGCGGTCATTTGGGCTGTCTGCTCGACTGTGGTCGCGGACGAGAGTTGGTTGCGGATGCTGGCGCATCCGTCCGCTCGTTTGAACTCGCGGCGCTTCGCTATTTTTGACGTCGTCAAAAATTCCGGCGGAGCCGGACCGCTATCGCGTCCCAACACATCTTTGCGGCATCGACACCGGTGAAGCGCTTGAGCTCGTGCACACCGGTCGGGCTCGTGAGATTGATCTCGGTCAGTTTGGTACCGATCACGTCGATGCCGACGAGTATCTGGCCGCGCTTCTTCAGCATCGGACCAAGCTCGGCCGCGATGGCGCGATCGGTATCGGTCAGCTCCACCGGTTGTGCGCTGCCGCCGACATGCATGTTGGATCGGGTTTCGCCCTTTTGCGGGACGCGGTTGAAACCGCCCGCCAGCTCTCCGTCGATAATCAGGATGCGTTTGTCGCCGGCGCTGACTTCCGGCAGGAACGCCTGCGCGATGACAGGCTCGCGCGAGCTCTCCATGAACATCTCCATGATCGACGAATAGTTGCTGTCGTCGCTTTTCACCTTGAAGATGCCCGCCCCGCCATTGCCGTAGAGGGGCTTTAGAATGATATCGCCGTGGCGCGCGCGGAAGGCGTCGATTAGCCCGCGGTCGCGCCCGATCAACGTGGCGGGCATGAGGTGCGCGTAGTCGAGCGGGACGATCTTTTCCGGCAGGCTTCGCACCCACTCGGGGTCATTCGCGACCAGCGTTGTGCCTTTGAGCCGCTCCAGCAAATGCGCCGCCGTGATATAAGCCATGTCGAAAGGCGGGTCCTGGCGCATCCAGACGACATCGACATCATCCGCGAGGTCGATCACCCGGCGCGGCTCGAAGCTGACGTGGTCGCCGAGCGCCGGCTGCACGCGCATGGGCCGGGCGTTGGCGACAACGCGCCCCTCGACATAGGCGAGGTGCTCGGGTCCGTATTCATAGAGCTCCGCGCCGCGCGACTGCGCTTCGAGCGCCAACGCGAAGGTCGTGTCGCCGGCAATGTCAACGCCCTCCATCGGGTCCATCTGAAAAGCGACTCTAAGGGGTGTAGCGGTGCTCATGGCCGCGCTCTGCCGAAAGCCTGCAAAACGCGCAAGGGGCGTAAAAGCGGAACGATTCTCGCGCGCATTCGTAGATTGGGAGCCCGTGCCAGGGCGACACCCCCTCACCGGACGTGTTCGCACGTCCCGGACCGCAAGTGCCGCCGACATAATTCCGCGGTGCCCCAAAGGAGAAACCCATGAACACCTACTTCAAACTCGCGACCGCATCCGTCGCAGCCCTGATGATGACCGCCTGCGCCTCGACCGATGTCGATGACAGCATGCGCGTCGGCGGCAACGACAATGACCAATTCGCCTCGACCAATCCCGATGTCGAATTGTCCGATGCCCAGACCTTCGGCATCAATGACGATGACAATTTCGAAGCCGTCACCGTCGCACCCAACACCGCCGTCGCAAGCCGCGTGATCCGCACCGACACGACCATCACAGGCGCGCTGCCGAGCATGTATGACTACAGCACCGTGACCGACGCCGTCGTCACCGCGGGCCTGGCAGACACATTTGATGGTGACACGGAATATACCGTCTTCGCTCCGTCCAACACCGCCTTCTCCGGCATGGATCTGTCTGGTGCGTCGAAAGCCGATCTGCAAACCGTGCTAAAGGGCCACGTCGTGGCGGGCCGCATCAGCAGCACTGACCTGCAGATGAAGCTCGACCAGAACGGCGGGACCTACATGGCGCAGACCCTGTCCGGCGACACGGTGACGTTCATGCGCATGGGCGACAAGATCAAGGTCGCGGACAAGAACGGCTACACCTACGACATCGACGCCGCCGACAATGAGTTCAAGAACGGCTATGTCCACGGCATCTCCGGTGTGCTGGGCCGCACCTACTAAGGCGCACCCAACCGAGGCAGGTCGCTGATCTGTCGAGGGCTTTTGCCCGCACCGAAGACGACCCGTCCGGCCTTGCCGGACGGGTTTTTTGTTGGCACTCTGAACGGTAATGCAAAACAACACCGACATTCTTCTGACCAATACGGACTCCGTGCCGGGGCGAACTATCGAGCGGCACATCGGGCTGGTCCAAGGCAATGTCGTGCGCGCCAAACATGTCGGCCGCGATATCGCGGCGAGCTTTAAGAACATCGTCGGTGGAGAGCTGCGCGGCTATACCGAACTGCTCGAAGAGAGCCGCCGCGACGCCATCAATCGCATGACCGAGGACGCGCGCGCGCGCGGCGCCAATGCCGTGATCAATGTGCGCCTCGCGACCAGCTCTGTCACATCGGGAGCGTCCGAGCTCTACGCTTACGGCACGGCCGTCGTACTCCGGTGAGCGGGACAGAAATCTTCATAACGCTCTGGCCCCTGATCGCCACGCTGGGTTTGATGGCGCTCGGCCTGACGACAGGCACGATCATCGCCCGGCGGGAGGAGCGCGATCTCGATCGGCGAGAGGCCGGGCTGGGTGATTTTCGCCTCGGCACAGTCCCGCAGGCTCATGGGTCGCGCGTGCAACTGGTGACCGGATCGACCGTCGTCGGGTTCGATTACTTTCGCCGTATCGCGCTATTTTTTCGAAAACTCGTCGGCGGGCACTTTCGCATGCATGAGAACATGATGATGCGCGCGCGACGCGAGGCCGTGCTGCGCATGGCAGAGACAGCCCGCGCCGACGGTGCCGCCGGTGTCTGCAACATCCGCCTCGTCAGCAGCAATCTCGCCTCCAGCGATTCGGCCATGGGCGGTTGCGAGGTCATGGCCTACGGCACGGCCGTTTGGGATTAGGCTAAGAATCGAGGGGCGCATCATGGACGATTGCCACGTCTTCACACTGACATCCGCTGACGGCACAAAGCTCTGCGCACGCCATTGGGAGGCGAAAGCGCCGACCGCGACGCTGGTCCTCATACACGGCTTTGGCGAACATTCCGGCCGCTATTCGGACTTCGGCATGAGCCTGTCGGCGCGAGGAATCGACATCTTCGCCGCCGATCTGCGCGGGCATGGCCGCAGCGAGGGCAAGCGGGGTATCGTCGACAGCTATGACGATTTCCGCGCCGACCTGCGTGCGCTTTTGGACCATGTCGGAAGCGCGCGTCGCACGGACACAGCCACACTCTACGGCCATTCCATGGGCGGCGGCGTGGTGCTGGATTTCGGACTGACGGGCGCGCCCGCGCAGCACGGAATCGCCCGCATTATCGCGTCTGCACCGCTGATCGAACCGGCCGAGCCGATCCCGGCTCCGCTGGAATTCATCGCGGGCGCCATGGCAAAGATCGCGCCCAATTCGGCGATGAAGAACGTCATCACCGGCGACCAGATCTCAACCATCGCCGAAGAGCAGACGCGCTATGAACAGGATCCCGACAATCACGCCAAGCTGGGCTTTCGACTGGCGCTGGAGATGATCGGTCGCGGACGCGAGATCGGTGAGCAGGCGGCAGCTTGGCCCCCTGATCTGCCGTTGCTGATGGTCCACTCGTCCGGTGATCAGCTGACCGACTTCGCGGCATCAGAAAGCTTCGCACAAAGGGCGGGCGCGCAGTTCCTGCGGTTTGATGGTACGCAGCACGAGCTGCACAACGACACTGCCCGCGCCGCGATCTACGACGCGGTGGAGGCCTTTACGAAAGCAAGCTGATGCGCGTCTATCACCTGAAAAACTGCGACACATGCCGCAAGGCGCGCAAGGCGTTGGACGCCGCAGAGCTGTCGCCCGACTACCGCGACGTGCGTGCGGACGGTGTTGCGGCTGACGACCTGCTCGCGATCATCGCGTCGGTTGGCTGGGAACGCGCACTCAACCGACGCAGCACGACATGGCGCGGGCTGAGCGATGCGCAGAAGGCGGATGTCGACGACGGCAAGGCAGCCGCGCTGATCGGCGAATATCCCACACTCCTCAAACGCCCCGCCATCATCGACGGAGACCGCATGACGGTCGGCTGGGACGCAGCCGCGAAAGAGGCTTGGCTCTAGGGCCTACCAGCGAACGGGGATCTGCTCACCTGTGTCTGGATCGACATAATAGGGCGCCTTGCCCGGATCGGCAGGCACGATGTTGTTCTCACCCAGACCATAGGGCACGACCGGGCTTGGCTGGATCAGCTGGATCGGCTCGTCCAACGGCGCGCTGCGCATGGGGGCGGGGATGGTGGTGGAGTCCTGGCTCGGTAGCGGTGCATCGGTGACGAAGTCCGGCAGGGCGCGTCGGCTCGGTGTCGGGGCGGCACTGCTCGGTCCGCCTGCCAGCTCTCCGCCCCAGCTCTCGCGCAACTCGGCCTGACGCGTGTCCTCCTGGCGCATGTCGGTGGACTCCCTGATATCGGCGACGCGCGCATAGGAGATCACTTCCTTCGTACCGCGTGTCAGCGAGGCGATGCGAGCGGCGCGTTCGAGCTCCGCCTTGGTTCGCGCCACGCCCATGATGTAGACGACGCCGTCATGCGTCTCGACATTGTAGTTGCGGCCTTTGACATATTTGTCGGCCAGCAGCCGCGCGCGCACGGACTTCTCCAGAAAGCCGTCCTTGGTATTACGAATGAGTCCCTGCTTGTCCCTCAGCATCACCTCATTACCGACCTGCTGCACTTGCGGTGCGGACCAGGCGATGCGCGCGGCCTCGATCTTGTCTTCCTGGCTGGGGACATTGCCGGACAGCAGCACGACGCCTTCCGCGACCTCCACGTCGATGCCGCCTAGCTCGTAATCGTAGGCGCGGCGCATGCGGGCTTCGATCGCGCGACCCGCGTTCACATCCTGCAGCGATCGGACGAAATTGCGTTCATCGCCCTTCTTGACGCCCGCGGTCGCGAGCGCGCAGCCGGACAGCATGGTGGCAGTGACGAGAGCGGCGAGAGCGTGTTTCATGGCGCACAAAATGCCTGATCAGAGTCAACGCTGCGTTAACGCGCCCATCCGCGAAAGGCGTCTCGGAGATGAGAAATCCTCCATCTCCCGGTCACAATCACCACATCATAGCGCAGGGCAAAGCCGTCTTCGATATAGCGCGGATGGCGCACCAGATAGGTTTCTCCCGCTCTGATGATCCGCTCTTCGGAGCGCGCACTAACCGGATCGACGGCGTGCTCGGCCCGAGTGCGCTGCTTCACCTCGATGAAGATTAGCGTCCGACCTCGCCGCGCGATGAGGTCCACCTCCCCCGCATTGCAGCGAAAGCGCCGCGCGAGAATGTGGTGGCCCGTCAGCATGAGATAGAGCGCGACAAGCGTCTCGGCGCGCCGCCCTGCCCGTTCTGCGTCTTGCCGGCTTCGCGCGGCCACTATTTCAGCGTCAGTCCCAGTGCGTAGAGCTCTCGCTTGCTCCAGCCGGACACCTCGGCGACCTCGGCGCAAGCGGCCTTCAACTTCTGCGTGACGAGCGCTTCGCGCAGCGCACCGCGGACCACGTCGCCCGCCCAGCGCTCCGCTTCGGGCGGGGCGATGACCAACACGATTTCGCCGCGCGGTGGGTCGTCCACGATCCCATCGGCGAGTTCGGTCAGCGTACCGCGCCGCGCTTCCTCAAACGTCTTGGTCAACTCGCGCGTCAGCACGGCGTCCCGCTCGCCCAAGCCAGATGCGAGATCGCGCAGGGCGGCTTCGACCCGCGGACCCGTCTCGAACAGGATCAGCGTCGCCTGCACCGCCTTTAGCCCCGCAATCGCCGTGCTGCGGGCGGCCGTCTTGGGCGGCAGGAAACCCGCGAAGTGGAAGCGGTCCGAGGGCTGTCCCGACTTCACCAGTGCCGCCATGACGGAGCTGGCGCCCGGCACGGGATAGACCGGCACGTCCGCGTCGACAGCGGCCCGCACCAGCCGGTAGCCAGGGTCGGAGACCAGCGGCGTCCCCGCGTCCGAGACCAGCGCCACGATCTCTCCGCGCTTGGCCATTTGCTTGATGATGCCCGGCGCACGCTTGGCCGCATTGTGGTCATGATAGGCGGTCAGGGACGCCGATATGCCGTGCGCCGCCAGCAGCTTTCCCGTCACCCGCGTATCCTCGGCCAGCACGCGGTCGGCGGCCTGGAGCACATCGAGCGCGCGCAAGGTGATGTCGCGCAGATTGCCGATCGGCGTGGCGACGACATACAGCCCCGGTTCAACCGGCTTGGCAGATGACAGCGTCGGTGCAGTGTCTGCAAAGCTGGGCGACTGTTGCGCCTCAGGCGGCTCGCTTGTAGGGCGGTTGGAAATGTTTGGCTCGCTTTTCGAGTGAGTATCGATTGGGTGAAGTCTATGCGTGAGCGCGACGGAAAAACAAGCCATCAGGGCAAGCTGTGGCTGGCATCAGCGGCGGCGGCCGTTCTGCTGTCGGCCTGCACGACTGTGCCCGTCGATCCGCCCCAGCGGGCCCCCGTCCAGACCCGGCCGACCGGTCCCGTCGTGCAATCGCCCAGCCCGACGAAGAACCCGACAGAGACCGACACGCCGACTGACACAGGCAACGACACAGAGACGCGCGACAGGGGCAATAAGGATACCGAAGCGCCCGCACCGATCGAGGGCACATTCGGCGGCGATGTGCCTGACACGGCCCAGCCCTATTTCAACAACCGCCAGGGCCTGACCCTGCCGCATATGGCGGGCCGCGACACGAAGCGCCTTGCCCTTCTGCTGCCGTTCTCATCCTCCAGCGCGGGCTTGCGCGAGCAGGCCAATTCCATGTTCCGCGCCGCCGAGCTCGCCGTGTTCGAGCGCGACAATGCCGACACGGTGCTGATCGCTCTGGACACCAAGGGCACGGATTCCGGCGCCCGTTCGGCTACCCGCGCCGCACTCTCCCAAGGCGCTGACGTCATTCTTGGCCCCATCATCGCGGGCAATGTTAAGGCCGCGTCGCGCGAAGCCCGGCGCTCCGGCACGCCCGTGATCGCCTTTTCCAACGACATGAACGTCGCGGACCGTGGCACCTATCTGCTGTCCTTTCCGCCGGAAGCCGAAGTCGCGCGCGTGGTCAATCACGCCGCCAGCGAGGGCGCGACACGCTTTGCCTATCTTGGCCCCGACGGTGCCTATGGTCGCCGCGTCCGCGCCGCCTATGAGCGCGCTGTCGCCTCCGTGGGCGGGCAGATCACCGCGTCGGAAACCTACTCCGGCAACGACATCTCGGTCATGCAGGAGCCGGCCCGCCGCCTTGCACAGGCCTACCGCGATGCGGAGCTGAAAGCGCGCTCCAATGGCGGGCTGACGCCGCGTGCGTTCGAAGCGATCCTCATGCCCGAAGGCGGCACGGCGCTGCGCTCGCTCGCGCCGCTGCTGCCGTTCAACGGTGTCGATCCGCGCGATGTGCAGTTCATGGGCACGTCGCGTTGGGACGATCCGGACGCCGCCCGCGAACCTGCGCTGGACGGCGGCATCTTCGCCTCGGCCGATAAGGACGCGCGCGCGGCTTTTCTTTCCAATTACGAGCGTGCCTTTGGCGAAGAGCCCAGCTCGCTCGCCAGCCTTGCCCATGACGCGGTGCGCCTTGGCAGCTTCATCGCCGACGGTGACCCGAGACAGCGCGAAGACCGCGCGACCGGGTTCGAGGGCTTCTACGGCACTGACGGTTTTGTGCGCTTCTCCCGCGCCGGCCAGCCGGAGCGCGGCCTCGCCGTCTACAGCATCCGCGGCGGCGCCTTCCGGGTGGTCGATCCGGCACCGACGGGACCGTCGCCGGAAGGGTAGCGGACGGCCGCGATAGGCCTGACTTGGTGGAGGCTTTGCGCCGGAGTGAGTGAAAGCCGCGGGCTGGCCCGCGATTGCCTAGCGCTTCCAGGTGAAGCTGAGAGCTGCCGCGTCTTCATTGTAGCTGATGCCCTCGGCATTGGCTTCGCGGCGCATGTAGGACAGCGACAGGTCGGCGTCGCCGATGCGGTAGCCGAGGCCGGCTTGGGCATCACCGACGATGATGCGGTCCTGGAGGTGGAACTGCCCGGAGTTGAGCTTGGTCAGCCCGTCCGGCGAGAAGGTCAGCGCTTCGGCGTCAGCGCCCGCAAACAGATACCACGTCTTAGAACGCAGATCGGAGCCGCGGCGCAAGTTCTCGCCAATCTCGACGACCGCGCCGACGAGGGCCGAGCTACTGTCGTCATTGAAACGGAAATTAGCGCGCGGGCGCAGGACCAGATCGATGCCGTCGTCATTGTCGCGAATCGAGATCGGCTTGGTCACGCCGATGCCGAGCCGTTCGCTGCGCGGGGCACAGGCGGCTGTGCCCGACAGGCAGGCCGTGTCGGACAGATCAAGCTTGAACAGGGTCGAGCCGACCGCATTGGCGGGCAGTTCGATGCGCGGCACGTTGATGCCGAAAGGGTCGTCCGCATTGCTGACCGCAGTCGCGCCGAGCGGGCTAGAGCTGAGATTGAGGCTGAGGCCGAGCGAAGAGGCACGCGCACGGTCGCGCTCATCCGCCCTGTCGTCGAGACGCGCCTGCGGCAGTGTCTCGACATCCGTCGCTCGCTCTGCGGCGACGTCTTTGTTCTGAGCGGAGGTGTCCTGAGCCTGGACGGTGCCAGTCAGGCAGCCGAAGCTGGCAATCGCGCTCACTGTCGCGAGAGCGAAACGCAAGCCCCGCTTTCGCAGGGGAAACAGCGATGTGGACACGGTTTCCACCATCGTCCCGCCTTCAAATACCGGACCACCACGAACAACGCGGCTGCCTTTTGCATATGCGCGTGAAAACGATCTGTTCCATGCGCCCCGGTTTAAAATGCAAGAAAACCGAACAACCGCAACCCCCAAATCGGGTGGCTGATGTGCGATTACGTTGATCATGCGGCATTTTGGCCACATCAGGATGATATTTTGACAAATTAAAGGCGCGCCCCCCGGATGGATGAGCGCGCCTGAACGGTTTCTGAATGTGAGTCGCGCGCCGCTACTGGCAGGCGATGCACTCCTCATAGTCCGTCGGAGCAGCCTCTTGCATCGCGGCCTCCATCTCGTTTTTCGGCGTGTCGTCCGAGCCCGCAAAGCCCGCGCGCTG
>CALDUL010000031.1 GCA_937923575.1 uncultured Algimonas sp. | reverse complement strand
ACGCCGATCGACCACGCCAGCGCCGCCCCGGCCAGAGCACCGGCCGCGACCCAGATCTTGCGCGTCATGGCGGCGACACTGGCGATGACGCCCGCCGTCACGAAATAGACCGGACTGGCGAAGAGCTCCGCAGAGGCCGCGCCCGTCCAATAGCTGGGCTCCAGCAGCACATAGGGAAAAAGCGCTGCCATGGACGCACCGACGATCATCATCACGGTGGCGTGGCGCGGATCGTCGAAGGCTTCCGCGATGCGGCGCGCGCTCAGCAGAGCAGCGAACGCCAATCCCGAGGAAATGGCCAAGCCGAACCACGGCGCTTCCCAGAGCCCGGTCCACGGGCCCCACGGAATATAGAATAGCCCTGCCCCGGCGCCCGCGATCAGCAAGGCAGGCCAGCGCCAATTCTCGTCGCGGCGGAGCTGCGCAAACCAGAAGAGCGCGACAAAGATCGGAATGGGGAGCAGGCTCGTGACGACACCGCTCATGCCAACAGTTGCCGACGCTCCTGCCTGCGCACAGGCCAGACCGACCAATATGGCCAGCCCGCCCCAACCCGCAAATCCGTAGAGCGGGTTCTTCTGATCCAGCGGACGGAGACTGCGCAGCACGAGCGTGAGCAGCGCCACCAGTCCCGCGGCCCAGAGCAGGACTTCGACCACATTGCCCGACTTGCCGACCAGCATGGAGAGCCAGAACGCCGCGCCGACACTCGCGGCCACACTCAGCCACGCCCAGTCTTGCCGCCGTGCCAAGGCGAGCCCAGCCGCCGTGATGATGGCGGCATAGGCGAAGACGCCGACAAAGGACGGCGTGTCGGTCGTGACCAGCAGGGGTACGGCCAGCGCACCCACCAGTCCGATCGCGGCGAGCCACGGTCCGCGCCGCAAGGACAACGCCATGGCGGCGAGCGCGACCACGGCCATGATGGCAAAGGCCGGAAGGGCGGGCAGCAGGTCGTAGAGCGCATGCGCCGCATAGGCCGCGCCGAACAGGCTGAACACGCCCACGGAGGCGAGCAGCGCGGGAATATCCGCGCGCGCCGACAGCGCTTCGCCGATGGGAGACGTGAGGTCCCGCTTGGCGAGCACTTCGGAGACGCCGAGCGCAGCCACGCCCAACAGCGCGGCCAGCGCGACACGCAGTCCCGGTGTCAGGAGCCCCGCTTCGATGGAGTAGCGCAGCAAAAAGATCGCGCCGAGCAGCAGCGCCAGGCCGCCGATCCAGACAGAGCCCTTGGCCCCGATCAGCGTTTCGAGATCGAGCGCAGGACGCGCAGGTCTGGAGGGCGTGTGGAGCTCGGAGATGGTCGGAAGAGCGGGCGGCTCGGGCTCTGAAAAAACCTCGCTGCGCGCCGCTCGCAGGGGCTGCGGTTCCAGCTCCCGCTCTGGCTCGGTTTCGGGAGTCTCTGCGCCGGGGTCGACTGCGACGGGCGCCGCTGGTTTGGCGACATCGCGCGGCACTGCGGCGGCATCGCTTGTCGCAGATATACCCCGCGCTTCAGCCCGTTCGAGGCGGAGGCGTAGGGCTTCGATCTGCTTGGCCTGCGCGTCGAGCCGGCTCCGCAATCCACCGATGAGGAAAAAGCCAATCGCGCCCAGCGGTCCGCTGACCAGAAACAGGATCGCGAGAATGATGAGGATGCCTTCCACGCCCAAAGCCTGCCGGAGCGGGGGCAGCGTGGCAAGGCTCGCGCTTTAGAGGATGACACGCACCTTGGATGCCGCCGCCCGCGCCCGCGCGCGTGCCTCCTCGATGCTATCCCCGCGCGCCAGAGCCACGCCGAGCCGCCTGCGGCCATCCACGGAGGGTTTGCCGAACAGGCGAATGTCCGTTCCCGCCTCCGCCAGTGCGTCGGCCACGCCCTCAAAGCGGATATCCTCGCTCGTCCCCTCGCCGATGATGACGGCCGAAGCAGCCGGACCGGTTGCTGTAATGTCCGGAATCGGCAGGCCGAGAATGGCGCGGGCGTGGAGTTCGAACTCGGACAGCCGCTGACCGACGATCGTGACAAGGCCGGTATCGTGCGGGCGCGGGCTGACTTCGGAAAAGATGACGTCATCGCCACGAATGAAGAGCTCGACACCGAATAGGCCCCACCCCTTACTATTGGAGCCAGGGCGGTCCCCCGCCAGCGCGTCCGTCACCCGCCGCGCCATGTCCTGCGCAGAAGCGAGCGCGGCCTTACTCATAGCATGAGGTTGCCAACTCTCCTGATAGTCGCCGCCCGCTTGACGATGGCCGACCGGCGGACAGAACGACGTGCCGCCAGCATGGCGGATGGTCAGCAGCGTAATCTCGGAATCAAATTCGACAAAGCCTTCAACGATGACCCGCGACGCACCCGCCTTGGACTTCGGAGCACGCCCGCCGTCCTGCGAATAGCGCCAGGCCGCGTCGATCTCGTTCTCATTCCGGATCGTGCTCTGCCCCTTGCCGGAGCTGCTCATCACGGGCTTGACGACACAGGGCAGTCCAATGGCGGAAACAGCGTCGCGGAATTCGGCCTCAGTGTCGGCAAAGCGGTAGGGCGATGTGACCAGCCCAAGCTCTTCGCTCGCCAATCGCCGGATGCCCTCGCGGTCCATGGTCAGCTGTGCGGCGCGGGCGGTCGGCACCACATTCAGCCCGTCCGCTTCCAATTCGACAAGCTTATCGGTCGCAATCGCTTCGATCTCCGGAATGACGAGATCGGGCTGCTCAAGCCCGATCACGCGGGCGAGCGCATCGCCGTCCAGCATGTCGATGACGTGGCTGCGGTGCGCGACCTGCATGGCGGGCGCGTCCGTATAGCGGTCCACCGCGATGACTTCCACGCCCAGCCGTTGCAGCGCAATCGCGACTTCCTTGCCGAGCTCTCCCGAGCCGAGCAGCAGCGCGCGGGTGGCGGACGGACGCAGGGCTGTGCCGAGGGTGGAGCCAAGCGCCACCCTAAATGACCTGAATATCCTTGATCGGGCTCTTGGGATCGAAATAGCCCTTCTCTTTCGGGAAGCTGACGTCGATCATTTTCTGCACCGCCGTGTGGGCCTGCGACCGCATGGGTTCTGGCACGAGCACTTCATTGGTCTCGTCTCTCAAGCACTCATAGAGGTTTTCCAGCGTGATCCGCTTCATATGCGGGCAGAGATTGCAGGGTCGGACGAAATCGACCGTCGGGTTCGCCACCGCGACATTGTCGGACATGGAACATTCCGTCAGCAGGATGACTTTGCCCGGGCTGTGCTCGCCGACATAATCGCTCATGGCCTTGGTGGAGCCGGTGAAATCGCTCTCGGCCACCACCTCCGGCGGACATTCGGGATGCGCCAGCACGACCACGCCGGGATTGGCGTCCCGCATGTCGCGCACATCCTGTGCAGAGAAGCGGGCATGGACTTCGCAGCGTCCGTGCCAGGCGATGATCTCTATATCGGTCTGGCGCGCGACGTTCTTGGCGAGGAATTCGTCCGGCAGCATGATCGCCTTGGACACGCCCCATTCCGCGCAGATGGACTCGACAATGGCAACGGCGTTGGAGCTGGTGCAGCAGATGTCGCTCTCGGCTTTTACGTCGGCCGAGGTGTTCACATAGGTCACGACCGGAATTCCGGGATAGCGCTGCTTGATCAGTCGCACATCCGCACCGGTGATAGAGCTGGCGAGCGAACAACCCGCGCGCATGGACGGGATCAGAACCTTTTTGTCGGGCGAGAGGATCTTCGACGTCTCCGCCATGAAGTGCACGCCGCCTTGCACGATGATGTCGGCGGGGGTCTTGGTCGCCTCGATGGCGAGGCCGAGACTGTCGCCCTTATAATCGCCGACGAGGTTGAAAATATCCGGCGTCATGTAGTTATGCGCGAGCACGACCGCGTTCTTCTGCGTCTTCAGCACGTTGATCGCATGGACCAGCGGGGCGTAGGCAGGCCATTCAAACTCGGGAATGAAGTCCTCGACCAGCGGGTAGAGGTGATCCGTCGCGGCCTTGACCTCCTCCGTATAGGCGAGACCCTCCGGCGGACCGTCCAGATCATTGCCCGGCACGGCGCAGACGCCGTTCGGCACTTCGAGTGTCTGCCCGATCCAGCGGCCCTGTTCCCAGTTCAGCAGTTCCTTGCCCATGCGTGATTCCTTTCTCGGCCCAGACGTGATTTCGGGCCCGACTCTCACTCCATATAGGGGAGATCAGCCAGTGACGTAAGGCGAGACGAAGAGCAGAAGCGAGCGTGACGAGTATTTCGCTGAACAGGCGCATGGATCGCGTGTGTGCGCATCGGTCCCTGCGTCAAGACGCATCGCCGTTTTCGCGCGCCCCGGTCATGGCACTTCCCGCCACAGCCGTTATATCGCGCGCCATGGTCGATAGAAAAACACCGCCGACGCTCAACCCGAAGAACCCGCTTTGGCTCGCGCTCTACCATCTGTTCATGCCGATGGGGCGCAGCTCTCGGCGGACCTTCTGGATCACGCTGGCGGGATTTGCCGTGCTGGTCGTGTCGTTCGAATGGGGGCTGTCGCAGCACGACAATGCATCCGGCTTCTTCTTCTGGGGCTTTCTGATCTGGATGGTCATGCTGGTGCAGGGCGTGTTTGGAATCTACGGCAAGCGGTTGAAGGACTTCGGGCGGTCCGTGCTGTGGATCCTCACCCTGATCGCCATTATCCTGACCGTGCTGATGGTCATCATGCTGAATTACGGCGGTGCGGAATATTTCGCGGCTTACGGAGAATATGAGCGCGGAGCCGTGATCGACCCCGCGGTGCGCGAGGCGCTGGACGCCGAATTTCAAGAGAAAATGGCCCGCACCGGCCCCGCCGTTCGCTGGATTACGGGCGGGCTGATGCTGGCCTTTACCGCTTGGGTCGGGCTGACGCCGGGCGACGAGGGGACGAACAAATACGGACCTCCGCCGCCCTATTAGGCTTCAAGGTCACGGTCACGAAACGCACAAAATACGTGCGACACTCCATTCGTTTTTTCTTGCGTTTCTGTAATAAAGTGCCAGACTTTACATAACAATATAGAGAGAAGGGACTTACCACCATGATGAACCTAATGTTTTCCCCCAACGGACGCATCGGCCCGAGCGCCTATCTGAAGGGCATGCTGATCATCGGCGCCATTTCGGCGGTGGTGAATCTGCTGCTTTTCGTCAATGTCGCCCTGGCGGTCGTGATCAGCATTCTCGGACTGGTGTTCTACGTGGTCGTGATCATGATGGGCATCAAGCGTTCGCATGATGCGGGTAAATCCGGTTGGATGAGTATCACCCACCTGCTGCTGCTCTTCGGTATCAGCGCCGTTCTGGGTTTTGTCCTGACCGCGATCGGAATGGGTGTGGACGACGCCGCCATCACGGCTGCCGGCGAAAGCGGCGACCTGAGCGCCATCATGGAAGCCACGGGCGACGCCATGAAAGCGGCGGCCATTCCCGGCGCGATCAGCAGCTTCCTGACCTTCGCAGTCACGGGCTTCCTGGTGAACATGTTCAACAAGCAGGACATGGGCGACAACCAGTACGGTCCGGTCCCAGCCGCCTAGACCGCGCTGACGAACGCCAGACAAAGGCCCGCCCCTCGGCTCCGAGGCGGCGGGCTTTTTCGTGGACAATCGTCATCGTTGCTTGACCCGACGGGTCGCCGCGTCATTCAGGAAGCAAAGAAGGGCCGCGTCATTCTCGACGCAAAGACGCAAATAAGGGGAGATTAGATATGGGCGAATTGCTGTTTTCACCCAATGGCCGCATCGGGCCGGAGGCGTTCATGCGTGGGGCCTGGGTGCTGATTATCGCGGCCTTCGTGATCGCCCTGTTGCCGATCATCAGCCCGATCCTGGCCATCGTCAGTATCGTGCAGCTCGTCTTCATCTGGTGCTGGATCGCGCTATGGGTCAAACGCTACCACGATTCCGGCCAAAGCGGCTGGATGTGCCTCGTGCCTATCGTGACCTATGTGGTGCTGAGCTGGCTTGTCAGCGCCGTGATGATGATCTTCCTCGTCAGCTCGAGCGGAATTATCGAGGCGTTGGAGAATGCCGACGAGACGTCCAATAGCGAGGACGTTTTCGGCACGCTGATGACGGGCGGCCAAGGCGCCCCCTTCATTTTTGGCAGCGCCCTGGCCGCAGCCGCTCTGTCCTTTGCCGTAGCCTTCGTGTTCAACAAGATCATTCGCTCCGACCCCGCGCCGAATATGTATGGCCCGCCGACGGGCGACGCTCTCGCCGCGACGTTTGACTAGAGAGGGCGAATTGGCAGGACAGCTTGGGAGGGCGGCTTGGGAAGCCGACTAGGCCGTCGGCCCGAACACCGCTTCGAAGCTCGACCGCAGGGCGGCGTCCACCGCGTCCATGTCGGCCTCCACACCCAGCGCGGCGAGTGATGTCACGCCGTGCTCTGCAATGCCGCAGGGTACGATGCCGCCGAAGTGATCGAGGTCCGGCGCGACATTGATCGACAGGCCGTGGAACGACACCCAGCGGCGCACTCTCACACCGATGGCGGCAATCTTGGCCTCGGAGCCGTCCGGCATGTCCACCCAGACGCCGACCCGGCCATCGCGACGACCGCCCTCGACGCCGAAGTGTGCCAGAGTGTCGATCACCACCTGCTCTACGCCCGACACATAGCAGCGCAAATCGCGGCCGCGCGTGCGCAGATCGAGCATCAGATAGGCCACCCTCTGCCCCGGCCCGTGATAGGTATATTGTCCGCCTCGTCCGGAGGCGAAGACAGGAAAGCGGTCCGGATCGACGAGGTCATGGGCCTTGGCCGAGGTGCCGGCCGTGTAGAGCGCAGGATGTTGTAGCAGCCAGACCTGCTCGCCCGCCTCACCCGCCGCAATCGACGCCGCACGCGCTTCCATCTGGGCGACCGCGTCGGGATAGGCGATCGGTGCCGCCGCGCGGGACCACTCGACCGGCGCGGCACTCCGCAGCGCGGCACGGCCGCAAGGGGTGGGGTGTGAGGACATGGCCGCGATATGGCGGGCAGGCTGAGCGGGCGCAAGCGCTGCGCCATCCTACCGCACTCTGGTCTTGTCCATTGGCCTGTTGTAGCGCGTAGCCATGCCTGCCAACCCACATGCCGCCTTGCCCGATTGGGACGAGATCGAACCCTTGCGCGAATTCGATAATCCGTCGCGTGAACAGTTCTGGTCGGATATCCACGCCAGCGGCCAACCCGCTATCTTGCGCGGCCACTGCGCGGACTGGCCAGCGGTTGGCATGGCGGATCGGCCCAATCGCGAATTTGCGGAACATCTGATCAATGCCGGGCCCAACCCAATGGTACGCGCCATCATCGGCTCCGGCGACATGGGTGGGCGCTTCTTCTATGACGAGAGCCTGCGCGGTTTCAATTTCGATCGCGCGGAGGCTCGCTTTTCCGTATTCCTGAGCAAGTTGATGCAGATCGAGCGCGGCGAAGACGACGCGCATGCCTATGTCGCCGCCACACCGATCGACACGCTGGCGCCGCGTTTTGGCGCTCAGAACGCGTCCGACTTTGCACCCGCAGGCACGCCCGCGCTCGCCTGGATCGGCAATGCCTCGCGCATAGCGCCGCATTTCGACAGCTCCGACAATGTCGCCTGCGTGGTGAGAGGCCCGCGAACCTTTTTGCTCTTCCCGCCGGAGCGCGTCTCGGACCTCTATGTCGGTCCGATCGACCACAATATGGCCGGACAGCCTGCGAGCCTGGTCGATCCGAGAGATCCCGATCTGGAACGCTTTCCGCGTTATGCGGATGCGATGCCCGATGCCCGGATTGCCCATCTGCAGCCCGGCGATGCGATCTTCATTCCAGCGCTACATTGGCACTATGTGGAAAGCCGCTCGCCGCTCTCCATGCTCGTCAATTATTGGTGGAGCGAGGCGGATGCGGGCCATGGGCTTAGCAGTCTCGCCTATGCCGTCATGGCCCTGCGCGAGCTTTCACCCAACCAGCGCGCGGCGTGGCGTAGCCTGTTCGATCACTATGTCTTCGGCGAGGGCGCGGAGCGGAGCACGGCGCATATTCCCGAAGAGATTCGCGGCATTCTGGGCCGTCCGTCCCCGGAACGCGATCACCGCATCAAGAGCTTTCTGGCGCAGCTCCTGCGTTAGCCCTCAGTCGCCTTTGGTTTCGATCTCGACGTCCTTGGCCTGACCGAAGTCCTCCAGCGCCTCTCGGATCACCTCGCGCGCCTCCGGATGTTCCCGGTCGATACGCGTGATTTGTTCCACCACGCCTTGCTGTGCGGCGAGGACACGCGGCGTGCGAGCCGCTAGCGCCGTCATCTCGGAAAATCCGATATCTTCTATGTTCTCGAACCGCTGCAGAATACGGCCGTAATCCTGCGCGAGCTTTTCCAGCTCCGGCAAGGTATTGCGGGCCGTCTCCTCGCTGTTCACGCGCGACAGAAGATCTTTAAGTTCGTTCCCGCCGTCGATCAGGCTATCCGCCACATCGGTGACGGACATGTCGGCAATATCGGTCTCAGACAGCTCGGAGGCCGGGGTCGTGCGGCGCTTTTCATAGTCCGCGCCTTCCGGCACTTCGCCAGAGCAGGCCGCGAGCAGACCCGCTGCAAGTGATAGGGAGAGTGTTCGCCAGCTTTTCATAGCGCTCATTATGAGCCGCGGATGATCCGGGCGCAAGTTGGCGCTAGCGCGGAGCCGTCGTGTCGCGCTTGGTCGCCGTTCGTTTGCGCTCTGCGCTACGTGTCGCGAGCATGCCGAAGTCGAACGTGTCGAGCGCCTCGCCGAGCTCTCGCCGGGTGTCGGGATAGCGCGCGATCGTCCTGCGACCCTGATCCATCAGCTCGGCATGGGATCGGCGGAGACGGGCCTCGCGCTTGTTCAAGCGGCGGAGCACGGAATTATTTCCGTCATCCCGCTCACGCGCGACACGGGAGATCATCGTGCGGTAGTTTTGCCCCGCCATGCTGATCTGCTTTGTCAGCGACGCTGCGTCGGCATAGCTCTGTGCGCCGGCCATGGCTCCGGACAGCGCGTCCATTTCCGCAATCATCTGGTCCACCATATCCGCCGGGTCGAGCCGGTCGACCTCGCTCGTCGTGATGATCAGCTGAGATACATCGAGGCCGGAGCCCGTCTGCGACTGGCTGACCGCGCCATATTGGCTACCCGTCGGCGTGACGATCGTCTGCGGCTGGCAGGCGAACAGAGCGGCGGGGGCAAGAAGGAGGATCAGGGCGCGGTGTGTCATGGGAGGCTAACGGCGGGAAGCCGCAGGGGTTCCGCAGCCCGTGATATCAACGCACACAACGCATGAGCTGGGCGGTTATGGGTTGTGTTGGTAGATAATCGGTAGGTTTGGACCGGCGCGCTGTCGCGCTTCGGAACATCGCTAAATCCCTTCCCCCGGAAGGAATTTTCCGGCGAAGCCGGATTGCGATGTTGGTGCGGCCGAGAAGACTCGAACTTCCACGGGTTTTACCCCACAGCGACCTCAACGCTGCGCGTCTACCAATTCCGCCACGGCCGCACTCAAGGTCGGGCGCGCTTTAACGACCGCAGACCCGGATGCGCAAGCTGTAAGTGAGCGCTGATCTGCACAAAAAAGGCCGCCGCTCCGATTGAGGAGCGACGGCCTGTTTTCCGCTTTGGTTCCAAGCCTAGAAGCTGCGCTTCAAGCTGGCCGAGAATGTGGTCCCGATATCATAGCTGTCGATCAGGATTTCCGTCCCGCCGTTTTCCTGGCTGGCTTCGTAATTATCGCCCAGGATGTTGGCGACCTTCAGGCCAAGCTGGTAGTCGCCGCCGCCGATTTCCAGCGGGATATTGGTGACGAAATCGACCGAGAGCGGCAGGCGCTCATTGATGGCAGGCAGGGCGGAGACCGGGTTGATGTCCGGATTGCCCTGCTCCACCGCGCGGATACGTTCGCTGGAATAGTTCAGCAGCAGGAAGGCGTCCCAGCCGCTATCGGCCTCGATGCCGAGCTGCAGATTGGCGAGGTGATCGCTCTGTCCCTGCAGCTTGCGGCCGTCGCGGTAGAGGCCTTCAGCGGCCAGCACGAGCGGCTCGAAACCGTCCGGGCTGACGACGGGCGGCGTGATCGACACATTGCCGTCCGCGCTCACGGAGCTGTCGACATAGGTGTAGTTGGACCGCACGACGAAACGCTCTCCGCCGATGAGGTCGGACGCGAAACCCATATCGCTCGGGATGTCGAACTTGCGCTCGAACTCCGCTTCGATGCCGAAGAGCTCGGCCGACGGGGCGTTGATGAAGGAGGTCGCATTGCTCTCACCCACGCCCTGGAAGATGAACTCCTCGATCGGGTTGGTCAGGTCCTTGTAGAAGCCGCCAATGGTGAAGAACTGGTTGGACGCGAAGTAGTATTCCAGACGCGCGTCGAGGTTGGTGCTCTCCGAGTTGGTCAGGAAGGGGTTGCCGACGAAGCGGTCGTTGGTGTCGGTGTTGATGAAGATCGAAGGCGTCAGCTCGCGGAATTGCGGGCGGTTGATCGTCTTGCTCGCCGCCGCGCGCAGCTGGAAATCGCCGAATGTGTAGGTCGCCGTGATGGACGGCAGGATATAGCTCTCTTCCAATGCGTCGAATTCGAAACGCGCATCAGGGTTCAGTACCTGGCTGATGGCCGTCGTTTGCGTGCCGTCCTCGAACCGCAGACCGCCCGCGACTTGCAGGGCTTCGGTCAGTTGCACGTCGAGCGCGGCATATGCGCCGAAAGTCTCGAGGCTCGCGTCCGACGCGTCCGGGAAACCGCTCGCGCCGCTGATACGGTCGATGCGCAGAAGGCCGGCGTCCACGACCGCGTCGGACAGCACCACGTCGATACGCGAGTCGCGTAGCTCGCTCGGCAGCAGACCGGTATAGAAGAAGGTCGACTGCTCGCTGTCGCGGGATTTGTCGAGATAGGCACCACCGAACTTCAGCTCCACATCGCGGTCACCGACGGCAACCGGAATGGCAATATCGAGGCCGAGGTCGAGCGTGTTGTCGTCCAGCTCCGAAAAGCGCAGGCGGTTACTTGGCCCGAAGCGGGCGAAATCGACCTGGAAGCCGCCCTCGCCGTTTTCGACATATTGGATCTCGCGCTCATAGGGCGCGTCGCGTCCGGCGACGGCGTAGGAGGCGCGCCAGTTGACTTCGGCGTCGTTGAGCGACGGGATGAAGTGCTCGCCCAGCAGCTGGCCGAGAAAGACTTCGCGCTCGAACCACTCAGTCACATCCGTGCGCTGCACCTCGGACGCATCGGCGTTGAAACCGACGGTCGAGCGGGCCTCGGCGCTGCTCTGGCGCGTGCCGAAACCGACTGCGGTCACGGTGTTGTTCTCGTCGATCTCGTAACCGACCGAGATCAGTCCATTGAGCGAGATGGCGTTTTCCGTGCCGCGCTCCACGGCCTCGTCGCGCAGTTCCAGCACGCCGTCACCGCCGATGCGGGTCGTGTTGGCGACGCCTTCGCGCGTTTCCCACGCATTGTCATAGCCGAGTGTGGCAAGCACGCCGACGCTGGAGCCGTTGTCCATGTCGAACACGGTTCCGCCCGACAGGCGCAGCCCGCCATTGAACGGAACGTTCTTGCGGCGTTCCAGTACCAGCGTGTCGCCCGTGTCAAAATTGCCGACCGGAAGACCCGCCTCGTTGAGGTCTGGCAGGTCACGCAGCCCATCATCGAAACCGAGCCAGTCCGTGCCGGAACCCTCATAGGTAAAGCCGTCTTCCAGCGTCGTCTCGGTGTTGGCGGAGCCGGAAATGCCGATCTCGAAGAACGTCTCGGTCGGGACTGAGCGCGTGCGCAGATTGATCGCGCCGCCGCCGAATTCGCCTGAAAATTCCGGGCTGTAGGTCTTCTGCACCACGACGTCGGACAGCACCGAGGTCGGGAACAGATCGAGCGGGGCGACGCGGCGCAGCGGTTCGGGCGACGGCAGCGGCGAGCCGTTCAGCGTGGCGGAAGCGTAGCGCTCGTTCAGGCCGCGCACGATGACGAATTTGCCTTGCGCCAGTGACAGGCCGGTGACGCGAGTCAGGGCAGACGCAATGTCCCCTGCCCCGATCTGGGCGAAGACCTCCTCGTCCAGCACCGAAGTGATTTCCGAGGTAATGCGCTTCTCATTGGGGATGAAGACGCCAATCGCGATGACTTCGTCTTCGGCGATGGGCGTCTGAGCGAGGCCCGGACCCGTGGGGGAGCTAGCGGTGTCCTGAGCGAAGGTTGGAGCGGCGCTCAGCATGGAGCCGAGCAGCAGCAGGGAAGCGAGTTTATTCGAGTGGGTCACGATCGTGTCCAGTGCGTTCAGTATCGTTCGAAGGGGAGTATGCGAGGCGGCCTAGTTGCCGGCGCTCGCCGTCGTTGTTGCTGTGTTCTGATCGACCAGCAGGGTCCAACCCTGGTACCAGTCGTCGTCTTCGCTCTCGACCGCACCGATGTAATCGACGTCGTCGAAGAAGGCGGACACGGCATTCACATTGGTCGCTGTGACTGCGCTTTCTGCCGCGCCGGGCGCATAGCGGTCGCCGCCGATCGGACGCGCGTCGAAGTCGGTCACATCGCCGCCAACGCGGTTGTTGGAGCCGTTGTCGAGTGCGGCCTGTTGCGCGGCATCGGTCGTGTCGCCATCAACCTGCAGATCAGAGGCATTGCCCGCGATCAGCACCGAGTTAAACGCGATCTCACCAGTCGTCGCCTGTGCGGCGGACGCCGCCGTGTCGATGTCGAAGCCGGACTGATCGAAATTGGTGATGACCGAGTTGTAGAGATCGCCAGCTGTGCCTTCGCGCAGCAGCACACCAATGTCCGTTCCGTCGCCGCCGATGAGCGTCAGGTTGGACAGGGTCGGGTTGGAGCGCGGGGTGACGTCGTTGGACGAGCTGCGGTTGTCCGCCTCGATGCCCTGATCGCCAATGCCGTCGGCCTGATCGACGATAGCGTATTGTAGATTACCGGTCCAGCCATCGGTCCAGTCGATGCTGTCGTCGCCGATACCCGTCAGCACCAGGTGCTTGGCATTGACCGTGCCGCCGAAGAACTCGACGCCGTCATCGACATTGTTGTGGACCTGGACGAAATCGACCTGCGTGCCCGAGCCGACGCCCTGGAAGGCGATGCCGTTCAGCTCGTCTTCGTCATTGATCAGGTTCCCGGCGTATTGAACGCGAGTGTAGAAGAGATTGCCCGAATTATCAGTGGACGTGCCGCCGCCGTAGAGGCCCGATGAGCCCTCGCCCGAGCGCTCGCAGCCCGTCGTGCCGGGCGTGGCGGTCGAGTCGATGCAGCGGTTGATCGGCGCGCGGCCATTGATGATCAGCCCGCCCCATTCGCCGCGGTCCGTGACAGGGTTCGCCGTGCCGAAGACATCGGCGCGGCTGGTCAGAACCACGGGCGCAGCGGCCGTTCCGTTGGAACGCAGCTGCGAGCCGCGCGAGACGACGATATAATCTTCGCCCGTTGCGCCGAACACGGTCGTGCCTGCATCGATGGTCAGGGTGACGGGGTTGGCGTCAGCAGCGGGAGCCGCCGGATCTGCACCCGCATCGCGGCCCACGAAGACCGCGCCTTCGAGCTGGTAGATGAAATTGTTGTTCAGCCGGACATTGGTCTCGATCGTGCCCGAGATGGCGCAGATCGGGCGCTGTGCCTGCACTGTGCCGGTGGCTGTCGTGCCGGCGGGACATTCGGTCGGGCTTTCGAACAGCGCGAAAGTCCAGCCGCGCGCCCAGTTGTTGTCGACGCTCTCGTCCGCAGCGAATGCGCCGATGTAGTCATAGGATGTGAAGCCCGGAACCATCGACACATCGTCGCTGTCCACGGCCTGCTCATTTGCGCCGGGGAAGTAGCGGTCGGTGAGCGAGCTATTGCCCGTCACCACATTGTCGCTGCCGAGGATGATGGTGTCGGTCGCGACCGTCTCTCCATTGTCACCCGAGAGCACATTGGTCGGATTGTCGAGGAAGAGCGATGCGAAGGAGAGCGAGCCGTCCTGCAAATTGCGCAGGGTCGAGCCGTCGTCCACGTCGATGCCCGCATCAGGAAAGTCTGTGATGATGCCGTTGACGATCCGGCCTGCGGTGCCTTCGCGCGCCAGAATGCCGATGTCGCCTTCCGCGCCGACAAAGGTGAATTGCGAGATGGTGGGGTCAGAGACGGGGGTGACGTCATTATTGCCGGAGCGGTTATCGGCCTCGATGCCGTTGTCGCCCGCGCCGGGCGTGTGGCTGATCACGACGCGCTGCGCGCCGCCCTGCCAGCCGTCGGTCCAGTCGAGGCTGTCGTCGCCATTGCCGGTGAGGACCAGCTCGGAGCAGACGACATTGCCGCCGAAGAACTCCACGCCGTCATCGGCGTTGTTGTGGACCTGGATGTGGTTGCAGGTCGTGCCGGAACCGACGCCCTGGAAGGCGATACCGTTCAGCTCGTCCTGGTCGTTGATGAGATTGCCGGCATATCTGACCTGAAGATATTCCAGCGAGCCGGAGTTATCGGCCGTATTGCCGCCGCCATAGAGACCGGACGAGCCTTCGCCCGAGCGTTGGCAGGCGTCCGTGCCGGGTGTGGCTGTCGCGTCGATGCAGCGGTTCAGCGGCGCCGCGCCATTGATGACCACGCCGCCCCACAGGCCACGGTCGTTGACCGGGTCGACCGTGCCGAGCACGTCTTCGATCGACGTCATGATGACAGGGTTGGTAGCGGAGCCCCGGACGTTCAGCTGCGAGCCGCGCGACACAACGAGGTAATCCTGACCCGACTTGCCAAATACGGTCGTGCCCGCGGGAATGGTCAAAACCGCATCATTCGCGCCGTCGTCGCCGACAAAGACCGCGCCTTCGAGCGCAATACCGATGCCGGATGGGAGGGTGAGATTGGACGAGATCGTGCCCGTGATGGTGCAGGCGCGAACCGTGCCGAGCGAGCCGCCATTGCCGTCCGACAGATCATTGTCTTCCAGCACGGTACCCGTCGGGCAGGAACCGCCAGGCACCAGATCGACAAAATTGTCGGCGGGCGGAGGCGTGTTGCCGCCGCCTGTTGGGGCGATGACGATGGGTGTCGGGTTGCCGGGGGCTGCGCTCTCGGACGAGCCGCAGGCTGTCAGAACCAGAGCAGCAGAGGAAGCAAGCAGAAGAGTTTTGAACGTATCGAACATAGACTATCTCGCGAAGCACGGCGCGGGCGGTCCGCGCGTGGATATTTAAGCGAGAGAATCGGGTCGATGGATCTCGCTATTGCGAGGGCCTCAAGCCAGAGCTGTGTGACACACGCGTCACCGATGCGTGTCGGACTTGTGAAAGCCCAGCGACAGTTGCGCGACAGCGGTGTCACGAGATTGTAAAACGCGCGGAACCATGGTTGCCAAGCGCGCATGAAAAAGCCGTCGCCCCTCCCCTGGGGCGACGGCTTTTCCAAGCTCGAGCGCATTGGCGTTAGCCGAGGCTGGCCAGCTGTTCGGTCGCCACGGCCCAACCGGGACGCATTTCCAGTGCGGCCGCATAGGCCTCGCGCGCCATGCCGGTGTCGCCGCTCATCTGGTAGGACAGACCAAGACCATATTGCGCGAGCGGGGCCAGCGGGCCGAAATTGCTGCAATCATCAAAGGCTGAGCGTGCGCGCGGCAGGTCTTTTTCCATCATCGCCGCAAAACCCGTGCCGAGCGAGGCAAGGCTGGTGTCGCCCGTCAGCGATCCGGCGCGCTCGAAGTCCGTGCCTGCCTTGTCGAACTGGCCGAGCGCCAGGCGGTGCAGGCCCCGGCGCGCGATCAGCTCGCCACGAACGTCGGGAGTATTGGCGAGACGCGCGGCCTTGGTGCAGGCGCGAACGGCGCGAGATGACGCGGTTTCAGAGGTACAATCCGCAATCAGCGCGGAGGATTGGCCGGACAGAGCGGTCGTGCGCATGTCGGATGCGCGGTCACCCGCAAGAGCGGGCGCGGCGGACAAAGCGATGACAGCAAGAGAAGCGGTGAGTTTTGTGGCAAAGTTCATGGCGAAGACTTTCAGTTACAGACCCGAAGTGTCTGGCACCGGCATTTTGTTTCGGCTCCGATCCACGCCGGCTGCGGGTCGGAGTCATCAGTGTGTGACAGTTAAATGACAGACACTGCGAACGCGGTCAAGAAAAAAGACAGTTCTATGACATTCGCCGTCACATAGCCGACAATCAGAGCGCTAAACCCTTGTATTTTCGTGATCCGAACGGTCGTGATTGCGTGACAGCACTGTGACACACTGGTCGCGCGGGCGGTCTGCGCTTTGCGCTTGCCAACGATGCGCGCCTTCGACTCTGTGGGCGCGGGGACGGAACGCATACAAGATCCGGCGGCGTTGCCGCTTCGTGAAGCCATCGCGGCGTTGCCGCTGGTCGGAAACATCGCGGTGCTACCGCGTATCACAGGGAAGTGCTCGCCCATGCTGATGGAGTTCATGTTCGACGAGATCGACGATGAGGAGGCGGAAATCCGCGCGCGCTGGCGAGAGCTGGTGGACGAGCGGCTGCCCGCACGCGCGCGCCGCAAGACAGGCTGGCCAGTCTATCTGAACCACTGCTTTGCACGCATCCTGTTGGACAATGCCTGCGGCGTGATGTGGCGAAAGGCCATTCAATCGCCCGCCTGGAAGAACACACCCTTACCCGTGCTGCAAACCGCCATCGATCTGGGCGAGGACGTGCTGTCGGGCGAAGCGGACCTCTGGGCGCTCAATGATGCGTCATTGCGTATGCGGGGCGAGAAACCGCGCGGGCGTAAACCCGCCGTGCGAGCGCCGCGCGGAAAGTATAAGCGGCGTGGTCGCGCGTGGCATGGCGCCAAGGCGCAGGCGAAACGCTTTCGCGTAGGCTGATTCCAACAAAAAGTCCGCGCGCATGAAAAAGCCCGCGTCCGGCGCGGGCTCTCCTACTCGCTCGCGGTCATCCGCTAGATCATGTCTCCGTCCATCATCGCTCCGGTCTGGGCAATAGTGTCCTTGATCTGGAGCTTCTGTTTCTTCAGCTGCGCGACACGCACCTGATCGGGAAGAGGACTTCGCATTTCTCGGTTAATCTGATCATCGAGTGCGCCGTGGCGCTGCTGCAGTGATTCAAGACGGGCCGATAATGCCATTGTTCTCTCCTATTTCATGATGGCTCCGCGCTAGCATAATTCCGGCCCGCTCGCTAGACGGGCTTCGTGAAGGATGAGCAAGGTAGCCCTGATGACGCGTCTGAGCACGACGTCGATGCCGACGCGCCGAGCGACGAAGAGCGCCTCGCCGCGCTACGTCGCGAGCACCGTTCGATCGACCGGGAGATCGATGCCCTGATCGAGACCGGCGTTGCGGACATGCTGAAGATACGCCGGATGAAGAAGGTGAAGCTGGCGCTCAAGGACCGCATTCGCGCGCTGGAAGACGAGCTGACGCCCGACATCATCGCCTGAATTCCTACATTATTGCCTGACCAATGCTCAGGCGCGCAGGAACCCTTCGGGTTTTTTCTTGTCCAGATACATGGCGCGGTCCGCGCGATCGAGCACGGCCTCTACCGTGTCGCCCGGCTCGCACGGGGCCACACCCCAGCTGGCCATCGCACGGATCGCCCCGTCGGGATGGTCCAGCCCAGCGGCTGAAATCTTGCAGGCCAGCGCATTGGCCTTGGCGCGCGCGACATCGGGATCGGAGCGGAAGAGCAGCACGCCGAACTCATCGCCGCCCAGCCTGGCGACCATGTCGCAATCGCGCACGCCGTCGCTGAGTACGCGTGCGACCTGTGCCAGCAGCGCATCGCCGACACCGTGTCCATAGAGGTCATTGACCCGCTTGAACCCGTCCAGATCGAAGAAGATGATCGACGACAGCATGTCGTAGCGTTCCATCACCGTCTGGGCGCGCCGTATTTCGCGCAGGAAGGCGCGGCGATTATAGAGATCGAGCAGCGGGTCCATATCCACGGCCCGTTCCAATTCCAGCACGCGCAGGCGCAGACGGGTAATCTCCGCGGCCTTCTCCTCATTGTCGGACAGGAGCTTTTCGTCCGTCACGCCGAGCTGTTGGGCCAGCGGCACGGAGGCCGTCTGCAACACGGTCGACAGCCGAGAGGAATATGGAGCGTCAGACCGCATGGACACCCTCTGACGGCAGGCCGTTAAGACCGGGCTAACGCGGGTGCGAGGCACGCGAAGGAACATCGGGGCGACGTCGCGGTCGCATTTGCAATCCCGCGCCTCGCTCGCTAGACGCCTGCCCTTACCGCCTGCCCTTACCGCTCGGTTGGAACGCACCATGTCCGAACCCACAAAAGTCGCCATCATCATGGGCTCGACCAGCGATTGGCCGACCATGGAACATGCGGCCGATGTGCTCGACGCGCTGGGGGTGGACTACGACGCCACCGTGATCTCGGCCCACCGCACGCCAAAGCGCCTGGTGGATTTCTCCGAAGGCGCGGTTGAGGCGGGCTATCACGTCATCATCGCGGGCGCGGGCGGCGCGGCCCACCTGCCCGGCATGTGCGCGTCCATGACCCGCCTGCCCGTGCTCGGCGTGCCGGTGCAATCCGCCGCCCTGTCCGGCATGGATAGCCTGCTGTCGATCGCGCAGATGCCCGGCGGCATTCCCGTGGGCACGCTGGCCATTGGCAAGTCGGGCGCGAAAAATGCCGGGCTGATGGCGGCGAGCATATTGGCTCTCACCGACACTGACCTCGCAAAGCGCCTCGATGATTGGCGCGCGGCGCAGACGGCGGCCATCGGCACCGATCCGCGAGGCTAGCATGACCGCCCTGCCGCCCGGCTCCACCATCGGCATTCTCGGCTCCGGCCAGCTCGGCCGAATGCTCGCCCTTGCCGCCGCACGGCTCGGCCTGCGCACCCATATCTACGGCACCGATATCGACGATCCGGCCATGCAGGTCGCCCATGCCCACACGATCAGCGACTGGTCTGACCTGCGCGCGCTGGCGCGTTTCGGGAGCGAATGCGACGTCATCACCTATGAGTGGGAGTCGATCCCCGTCGCTGCTGTTGAAGCCGCCGCCAAGGGCCGCACGGTCGCGCCGAATATTCGCGCGCTGCAGACCGCACAGGACCGATTGATCGAGAAGACCTTCCTGCGAGACACAGGACTACGAACGGCCGATTTCGCCGCTGTCGATAGCGAGCAGGGCTTGCGCGACGCGCTGCAGTCCATGGGCGGACGCGGCGTGTTGAAGACACGCCGCGGCGGCTATGACGGCAAGGGCCAGGCGATGATCCGGTCAGACGACGATCTGACGGCGGCGTGGGAACGCCTCGGCGGCGTGCCGCTGATCCTGGAATCACTCATCGAATTTTCGCGCGAAGTCTCGGTCGTGGCCGCGCGCGGCGCAGACGGCCAAGTCGCGGCCTATCCGCTGACCGAGAATGAACACCGCCACCACATCTTGCACAGCAGCCATGCCCCCGCATCCGGTGACGACGGCAGCGCGGGCGAGGCGGCGCGGACCATATTGGACGCGCTCGACTATGTTGGCGTGATGGGTGTGGAGTTTTTCGACACGCCGGACGGCCTGCTGGTCAACGAAATCGCGCCGCGGGTGCACAATAGCGGCCACTGGACACAGGACGCGGGCTGCACCGATCAGTTCGAACAGCACATCCGCGCCGTTGCGGGGTGGCCGCTGGGATCGGCCGCGCCGAAGCGGGCCGTCGTCATGACCAACCTGATCGGCGATGATGTGGACGACTGGGACACACTGGCCCGCGGGCCGAACACGCATCTGCATCTCTACGGCAAGGCGGACATACGTCCAGGCCGGAAGATGGGGCATGTGAACCGGGTGGGTTGAAGCACCGGGCAGGAGGTGGAGCGCTATTCGTCGCTCAATACCCGCCCGGCGACCGCATCCAGCTTGCGCATCACGGCGGCGTCGCGCGCGTCCGGCGCAGTGATCATCGCGACGTCCAGCACAGTCTCGATCCCGCTGGGGCACGGCGTGCGGGTTGTTCCGCCAAGCGTTTCGCACAGCGCCCTCACCGCGCCTGCCGCCTTGGCCGCATTCTCCTGCAGCACGGCGATCACGCTGGCCACGTCGACGCTGGCGTGGTCGGGGTGCCAGCAGTCGTAATCCGTCACCATGGCGAGGGTGGCGTAAGGCAGCTCCGCTTCGCGAGCGAGCTTGGCTTCGGGCATGTTGGTCATGCCGATGACGTCCGCGCCCCAGCTGCGATAGATTGCGCTCTCCGCTTTCGTCGAGAACTGCGGGCCCTCTATGGCGAGATAGGTCAGATGCTCGCCGTCCTTCGGGCGGTGCACATGCGCGCCCGCGCTTTGCGCCGCGTCGGCCGCCAGTCCCGACAGCCGCGCGCAGACCGGGTCCGCCACGCTGACATGGGCGACGCAGCCGGGACCGAAGAAACTGCTCTCGCGCTCATGCGTCCGGTCGATGAACTGATTGACCGCCACGAAGTCGCCGGGGGCAAAGGCCTCCTGCAGGCTGCCCACGGCGCTGATCGACAGCACATCCGTGCAACCCGCTCGCTTCAGCGCGTCAATATTGGCGCGGTAATTGACCGAGCTTGGCGACAGCGCGTGACCGCGCCCGTGACGCGGAAGAAAGCGCAGGCGCACACCGTTCAGTTCGGCGAACAGGATCTCATCACTCGTCTCGCCCCACGGCGTGTCGATGCGCACCCACTCACGCTTTTCCAGCCCGTCGATGTCATAGAGGCCGGAGCCGCCGAGGATGCCTAGGGTCCAGCTCATGCGCTTGCGGCCAGCACAAACTCGCGGTCGCAATATTTGCAGACGACGTGGTCCTCCTCACCCATATCCATCCAGGAGACGGGATGGCCCAGCGCGCCGCCGCCGCCGTCGCATTTGACGTATTTCGTCGCGACCACGACGCGCTCGTCTCCGTCTTGGGAGGGGTCTGCGGTGGCGGGGAGAGACTTGTCGGCCATGTCGTTCAATCCGTTGTGAAGCTCAGGTGGGCGGTCTAAGCGGAGCGCGATATGGAGACAAGCGCAATGACAGACCAGCCTCAACAACTCGCGCCTGCGGTTGAGTTGATCGGTTTGACCAAGACCTATGCCGCGACCAAGAAGGCCCCCGCCAAGACAGCGCTGCACGCTGTCGATCTCGTCATTCCCCGCGGCTCCATCTTCGGCCTGCTCGGCCCCAATGGTGCGGGCAAATCGTCCATGATCAATATTCTGGCTGGCCTGGTGAACAAGACGTCGGGCGTGGCGCGCATCTGCGGCCACGACATCACGACGCAGACCCGCGCCGCGCGCAGTTCCATCGGCATCGTGCCGCAGGAAATCGCGATGGATGTCTTCTTCACGCCGATGCAAGCGCTGGAGCTGCAAGCCGGCTATTACGGCGTGCCGAAGTCTGAGCGACGATCGGAGGAAATCCTCGAAGCTCTCGGCCTGATGGACAAGCGCGACGCCTATGTGCGGCAGCTCTCCGGCGGGATGAAGCGCCGCCTGTTGATCGCCAAGGCCTTGGTGCATAATCCGCCCGTGCTGATCCTCGACGAGCCAACCGCCGGCGTCGACATCGAGCTGCGTCGCCAGCTCTGGGACTATGTGCAAGTGCTGCATGCGCGCGGCACGACCGTGATCCTGACCACGCATTATCTCGAAGAAGCCGAAGCGCTCTGCGACCAGATTGCGATCATTCACCAGGGGCGTATCGTGGCGAATGAGTCCAAGAGCTCACTGCTCTCTCGCATGGACCGCCGCATGCTGGTCATCACGCCGACCACCGATATTACCGTCGTGCCAGCCGAACTGTCGGGTCTCGACGCCAAGGTGGAGGACGGCAATCTCATCATTACCTACCAAAAAGGCGTCGACTCGGTCACGGGCCTGCTCGGCCGCGTGAAAGAGGCCGGGCTCTCTATCGCCGATCTCCGCACCGACCAGCCGGACCTCGAAGACGTCTTCCTGCAGCTGACCTACGGGGCGGACGCGGCGGCGTAGATGCTGGGCTGGTTTCGACGCAAGCGGTCGGCAGCTCGGCCCCTACCGGAGCGGCACGAGGGACGCATCTTCGCCGACTATCACCAGTTCCACCTGCTCGACGGGCCGGACGCTGACTTCGACCTCGACACCGAGAACTGGACCAAGGAGACAACGAAACGCGGTCATGCGGGCAATCCGCGCTACCGCATGATCGGAACGCAATCACAGTATCAAAATCACTGGGTGACAATCGAGCTATCCGAGCAGGCGCCGCATCTCGAAAATTTTGACCGCGTCATTCATTTCCTATTCTCCTGCGAGACCGGCGACGCACAAATTTGGGAAACGACGGGGGCCTCTCACAGACTTCGCATGGACCTCCCGGTCGGCCGCTACGACGTCCATGTTTGCGCGTCCAACCTTGGAACAGAGCCAGAGCCTGTCGAACCCGACGGCATGTGGCCGGAATTAAGCGATGCCAAATTGGCAGCACGTACTGATCTGGAGCGCTACCGCATCGTCTTCGTGCCCGAGAATACCTAGGTGAGCCGCCCGACCTACACCATCGGCCTACTCGGTGCGTCGCGCATTGCTCGTAAGGCGATCATCGCGCCTGCCTCGCGCCGCGAGGATTGTCGTATCACGGCGCTCGCTTGCCGTGATGTGGAGCGGGGGCGGGCTTATGCGCGCGAACACGGGCTGGGCGAGATCGACGTCATCGACAGCTATGCGGAGATGGGCGCGCGGGCGGACGTCGACATTATCTACAACGCCCTGCCACCCGCGCTGCATCTGCAGACCGCGCGGGCCTGCATGGGTAAGGTTCAGCTGATCGAAAAACCCTTTGCTATGAGCGCGGATGAGGCGCGCGAAATGGCGAGCCTGCCCGGCGTGGTGATGGAGGCGATGCACCATCGCTACCACCCCGCCATGGCGATCTTTCTGCGGCAGCTCGACCGCATCCGCCCGCTGACTCACATGGTCGGTCGGTTTCACGCCGCGATCCCATTTGCGCCGGGACAGCTGCGCTATGTGCCGGAGCTGGGCGGCGGCGGGTTCAACGATCTGGGCATCTATCCGCTATCCGTTGCGCGGTGGGCGGCCGGGCGGGAGCCTGCGGTCACGCGCGCAGAGGCCGTCTGGCACGAGACCGGCGTGGACACGCGCATGGTCGCTCAGCTCGACTTCGGCGACGGTCTGACGGCGGAGGTCAGCTCGGACATGTGCGCGGGCGTGACGCGCGAGATCTGGTTCGAGGCAACAGGCGCGGGCGGGACGATCCGGTTCGACAATATGGTGCACCCGCATCTGGGCGGCACGATCCGTGGCCCTGACGGGGAGATGACCGAGCCGCGCTGGGCCGAGGTCGCGACCTATGACGCGCAACTCGGGCATCTCATCGCGTGCCTGCGCATGGGCGGCGCGCCGCTGACGGGTGGCGCTGAAGCGGTCGCGCAGCAGGCGGCGGTGGATGCCGTCTATGCGGCGGCGCGGAGCCGGAGTGTAAAACCCTAAAGCCCCCTCACCCCGGGCCTTTCCGCGGTCAGCCAAATCGCCCTGTGATGTAGTCCTGCGTGCGTACATCCCCCGGGTTCGTGAACAGTCGTTCCGTTGCATCATATTCGATCAACCGGCCCTGATGCAGGAACGCCGTGCGGTCGGAAATCCGGGCAGCCTGCGCCATGCTGTGGGTCACGATGATGATGCAGTAGCGCGCCTTCAGCGCTTCGATGAGCGCTTCCAGCCGCGCCGTGGCGATGGGGTCGAGCGAGCTGGCGGGTTCGTCCATCAGGATGACTTCGGGATCGACGGCGATTGCGCGAGCGAGCACGAGGCGCTGCTGCTGACCGCCCGACAGACCCGTGCCGGGCATGGACAGGCGGTCACTGACCTCGTCCCACAGTCCCGCGCGGCGCAGACTGTTTTCCACCACGGCGTCGAGCTCCGCCCGTGTGCGCGCAAGGCCATGCAGGCGCGGACCATAGGCGACATTGTCATAGATGCTCTTCGGAAAGGGCACGGGCGTCTGGAAGACCATGCCGACGCGCGCGCGCAAGCTGACGGGATCGATATCGCCGCCGAGAATATCCTGCCCGTCCATGGTGACCGAGCCCGTGACGCGCGCATTGGCGATGGTGTCGTTCATGCGGTTGAACACCCGCAGCAGGGTCGACTTTCCGCAGCCGCTCGGCCCGATCAGCGCCGTCACGCCCCGATCCATGATATCGATGTCGACATCGTGCAGCGCTTGAAAGCTGCCGTAATGCACAGACACCGAACGGCAGCGAAACTTCGGCTCACGCTCGAGGGAATGATTTGTCATCGGCGGTGGTCCAGTCTGGCGCGCAAGGCTGTCGCCGCGCCGTTGATGAGGAGAAGTAGTCCGAGCAGCACGAGGATCGCAGCCGCCGTGCGCTCCGACCAGGCTGTCTCCGCCCCGTCCGACCAGAGGAAGACCTGCACCGGCAGGGAGGTGGCGGGATCAGTGAGCCCCGCCGGCGCTTCGGTCATGAAGGCGATCATGCCGATCAGCAGCAGCGGCGCGGTTTCCCCCAGCGCCTGGGCAAGGCCCAAGATCGAGCCGGTGAGAATGCCCGGTCCGGCCATGGGCAGCTTGGTCCCGAAGACGACCTGCACCGGCGAAGCCCCCAGGCAGAGCGCACCGTCGGTGATGCGCGGCGGGACTGATTCCAGCGCAGCGCGGCTGGCGATGACGATCGTCGGGAACATGCGAAGCGCCAGCACCAGCCCGCCGACCAAGGCGATCGACCGCGCTAGCCCCACGAGATTGATGAAGACGGCCAGTCCCAGCAGACCGAAGACGATAGAGGGCACGGCGGCGAGATTGTTGATGTTCACTTCCAGCGCCCGCGTCAGCCGCCCGCCCCAGCCGCGGCGCGGTGCAAAGCTGTCGAGATAGACGGCCGTTGCTATGCCGAGCGGCAGCGCCAGAGCGGCGGCGAGCGCGAGCATGATTAGGGAGCCGAACAGAGCAGTCTTCAGCCCTGCGCGTTCCGCATCGCGCGAGTCCGGTCGGGTGAAAAGCGTGGTGTTGAACCCGCGCGAGATGCGGCCCTGCTCGCGCCAGCGCTCGACCGTCGCCACCTGTTCCGCGCTGAGCACAACATCGCGGCCCTTCAGATATTGATCTAGCCGCGCCGTGGCGAGCACGCTTTGAGTGCCGTCTTGAAAATCGCTGCGCCGCTGTTGCGCGCCAAGATCGCTTGCGGACACCAATGCGGGATCGACCAGCTCCATCGCGCTCACCTCGACGCGGTGATGGGTCAGCGCGCCTGCGCCCATGACCAGCACCGAGCCGATTACCCAGACCAGCGCCAGCAGCGCAAAGGCGATTGCGGCCCGGCCCATGAGGCGGAAGCGCGCTTCCGCGCGTTTGCGGCGGGCGAGCGCGCGGCTCATGCGTAGCGCTCCTTATAACGGCGCACGACGATCAGCGCGACGACGTTGAGGATCAGCGTCAGCGCGAACAGCATCAGGCCGAGGGCGAAGGCGGCGCGGGTCTTGGAACTATCAAACACCTGATCGCCCGTGAGCAGCGCGACGATCTGCACCGTCACCGTTGTTACGCTATCCAGCGGGTTGGCGGAGAGCGTCGCCCCGCGTCCAGCGGCCATGACGACGATCATGGTCTCGCCAATGGCGCGGCTGACGGCCAGCAGCACTGCGGAGACGATGCCCGGCAGGGCGGACGGCAGCACGGCACGGCGCACGGTTTCCGAACGCGTCGCACCCAGCGCATATGACCCGTCACGAAGGCTCTGCGGCACGGCATTGATGACGTCATCTGACAATGAGCTGATCAGTGGAATAATCATGATGCCCATGACGAGTCCCGCCGCCAGTGCGGACTGTGTCGGGACATTGGCACCGAGCGCGCCCGCCAGGCTGCGCACCGCCGGGCCGACACTGAGCAGGGCGAAGAAACCGTAGACGACGGGCGGAATGCCGGCGAGAATTTCGGTCATCGGCTTGACCAGCGCACGCGTTCTGCGGCTCGCATATTCCGAGAGGTAGATCGCGATCATCAGCCCGGTCGGGACAGCCACCAGCAGCGCAATCGCGGTGATCAGCAGCGTGCCCGCCATAACCGGCACAGCCCCGAACGCGCCCGACTGTCCGGCCTGGCCTTCGCGGATCGCGGTCTGGGGCGACCATTGCGTGCCGAAGATGAACTCCACAATCGACACATCGCCGAAGAACAATAGTGCCTCGAACAAAAGCGACGCGACGATGCCCAGAGTGACCAGCACGGCCAGGGTCGAGAGCGCGGCCAGCGCGATACGCACAATGCGCTCCACATGCGGGCGGGCGCGGAAGGCCATCGTGCTGCGGCGGCTGACCATCCATCCGGCGAGCCAGCCGAGCAGCCCCGTCGCCGCCATCCAGCCTGCGTCGAACAGGACATCTCCGGCAGGCCGGAGCGCGAGACCTACGCCGTAGACGACCGAGCAGGCCGCCGCCGCCGCGCAGGCGGCCAATGCGCCGTGATAGCGGGACCGCGAGTGCGGGCGTTGCCCGGCAAGAAAAACCCGTCTGCGCGCACCGTCGCGCACATGGTAGAACACTGCCGCGCAGAGCAACGCTGAGAGCACGAGCATGTAGAGCGGCGTCGGATCGGTCACGGCGCGCCCTCGCCGACCGCTTGCTCCAGCCGTGCGCGCATCTCGCGACGTCGCTCAGCGGGCAGGGAGATCAAGTCCTCGCTCGGTCTGTCCGACACCATTTCCCGCGCAAGTCCCGCCAGCGCCGGGCGTGCGCGCAGGCGGTCTTCGCGGAAATAGCCATAGAGCGTGCGCGTGACGGGATAGTCGCCCGCCAGGATCGCGGCGCGGTCGGGCGAAATCCCGTCGATACGCAGGCCCATCAGCTGCGCGCGGTTTCGCTCGACCGTGGAAAATCCGATCACGCCGAGACTGTCCGGCGCGCCCAGCAGCGTCCTGACCAGCGTGTTGTCATTCTCACCCGCATCGACCCAGGCACCGTCCTCGCGCACAGTGCGGGCGCGGGTCATGAACGCTTCGGGATCAGCAGCGGCCAGTTCTTCTCCGCAGGGTTGTGCGCGCGCGCCCACGTCCATGACCAATCGCACGAAGGCATCGCGCGTGCCGGATGTCGGCGGCGGGCCGTGCACGACGATGGGGCGCGCGGGCAGCGCGGCATCCACATCGGACCAGAGCCGGTGGGGGTTGCGTCTGTAACGGCACTGCGCGTCGGGCAACTCCGCCGCCAGTGCGCGGTAGATCTGCGTCCGGGTCAGCGCCGTCATCGCCGCGCCGCTCTGCCCCTCGCGCGCATGCGCGAGCACAATGCCGTCATAACCCAGTTCTAGCTCCAGGACCTCGCCGAGGCCGTTGTCGCGGCAGGCTTGGGCTTCGACCGCGTCCTGCCGCCGCGAACTGGTCGTCGCGTCGGGTCCACCAAATGTCGTGGCCGGTCCAGCGCAGAGCAGCTTGTGCCCGCCGCCGGAGCCGGTCTGCTCGACCACGATCCGCACGTCCGTGAGCTCGCTATGGCGCTCTGCCGTACGCGCCGCAAAGGGGAATACGGTAGAGGAGCCGACGAGGCGCAAGGTATCGTCCTGCGCATCTGAACAGCTCGCCAGGAGAGCGAAGGTCGCGGCATATGCGAGAGCGCGGAGCACGGCTTTCGCTTTCCCACACGCGCCCCGCGCATGGCAACATGCCGCGCCGCTTTACACACCGTGCCTGTGGGCGCATGTGCGCGCGTCATGACGGGCAGAACCGACATCAAGGCACCAAAGCAGATGCCGCAGAGCTGGGCCGGGGAAACCCGCGCCCTGCTCGCGCTGGGCCTGCCGATGAGCGCGACACAGGTCATCCAGTACGCCGTCTATGTCGCGGACACGATGATGCTGGGCCGGGTCAGCACAGAGGCCGTCGCCGCGGGTGCGCTGGGCGCGCTGTTGATCTTCCTCGGCTGGATGGTCGCGGCCGGGCCGGTCAATGCCGTCACGCCGCTGGCGAGCCAGGCGCTGGGCCGGGACGAGAACGCCTATCTCGATGTGCGACGCAGCGTGCGCATGGCACTCTGGGCGGTCGGCATGATCTGCATACCGCTGGTCGCGCTGCTCGCCCTGACGGAACCCTTGCTGCTCTTTTTCGGACAGGACGCGGAGGTTGCACGCATGGCGGGGCAATATGCCTGGGCCGTCGCGCCCGGACTCCCCTTCGCCCTGGCAATCCAGGCGCTGCGCAACTTCCTCGCCGCGCTGGATGAGACGCTTTGGCCGATGGTGCTGGTCAGCATCACCGTCGTGCTGAACATCGCGCTGAACTTCCTGCTGATCTTCGGCATGTTTGGCTTTCCGGAATTGGGCCTGATCGGCGCGGGCATCGCCTCGAGCATCGCCTATGCCGTGTCCTTTGGACTGTTCGTCATCCTGATTGGGCGCCACAAACGCGCGCGCGAGTTCGACGTCTTCCGCAATGTTCTGACATTCGATCGCGAGCGTTTTCGCGAAGTCGTGCGCCTGTCCATTCCGATCAGCGCGACCACTCTGTTCGAGGGCATGTTGTTCAACGCCGCCCTGCTGGTCATCGGGCTGATCGGCGTGGCGGAGCAAGCGGCCTACCAAGTCGGGCTGAACGTCATCGCCATGGCTTTCATGGTGCCATGGGGCTTTGCCATGGGCGGCGCTGTGCGGGTCGGGCTGGCCGAGGGTGCGGGCGATATGGGCGCGCGCTGGCGGGCGGCCGGGGCGACCATGTTTATCTCGGTCGGGCTGATGGCGGCGCTGGCATTGTTCACCGCGTTTCAGGGCGAGCTCATCGGCGATCTTTACTTCGGCTTCGAGCCCGATCCCGACGACGCAGCCGTGCGCGCGCTCGTGCTGCTCTTCCTGCCCGTCGCGGCGTGGTTCATGGTGATCGACGCCGCCCAAGTCGCGGCCAATCAGCTGCTGCGCGGGCTGAAGGATGTGGATGTTCCGGTCTATATCACCGGGGTGAGCTATTGGCTGATCGGTTTTCCGCTGTGCTGGTATCTGGCGTTTCACACCCCGCTGGGCGCGGTCGGCGTGTGGTGGGGGCTGGCAGCCGGATTGCTGGCGGCGTTCATCGGCCTCGGAATAAGGCTCGTGCTGCAGCTGCGGCGGCCTCCGAGTCCGCCTGAGGTGTTGCCGGAGAGCCGGGCGCAGACGCCGGTTTAGCCTTGATCGGGAGAGCCTCCACAGGCTCCTCGATAAAGTGACGACCTTGCGCGTCGTCGATCTCCACCACCATGAGGTCCGGGTCGAAGTTCAGCCGCTGCTCGATCCGTTTGCTGAGCGCATCCTCCTCCAGGCTTTCCGCGCGCCAGACGCGCTCGCCCTCAAAATTGCGTTCCGGCGTGTAGAGCATCAGCCCGTCGCGGCCTCGCACGGTCACGAGAACGCTACCCGCATCGCGGTCGCCGCGCACCACAACACACGCAAACGCCCCGCCCGCTTGCGCGCGCCGGATCAGCGCATCGACCCATATGCCAGTTTTCAGCCTCAAGCCTTGCTCCCCTGATTCGGGAGAAAAGTCTTAACGCCTCCCCTGACGCGCGTCTTTTGGCACGCGGCTTGCTTCGTTGATCTCGTATTTTCGATGAGGTTGTCCACCATGTCCAAGTCCGGTCTTCAGAGCCTGCTTATCAGCTCCGCCGTCCTGCTGCCACTCGCCATGCCGGCGCTGGCCGAGGCTGCGCCGCTGCGCACGCCGGAGCGCGCGGAGGCCCGCTATAGCGCGGCGCTGGACGCCGCCACGGGAGAGCGCGCCGTTGCCACGCTGGACCGCCGCACGCCGGTGGCTGAGATGCGGTTCGATCTGTCCCAGGCCGACATCATCAAGGATCTATCGCTGACGATCTCTGCCGATCCGCTGCCGGGCGTCGATCCGTCCCTGCCGCTTATGGTGCAGTTCAACAACGGCGCGCCTGTGCGGCTGACGACGCGCGGACAGGGGTTTGACGCGACCGTCTCGCTCGACACCACCCGCGCGCGCGCTCTTGGCAATTCGCTGCGCTTTACCCACGCCGTGCCCTGTGATGCGACCAGCGGCGGCTACACGCTGAACCTGGATGAGAGCCGTCTGGATCTGCGGGCGCGTGCCAAGTCCCGCAGCCTGCAGATGCGCGAAGTCGAGAGCCGTTTGTCGGCGTCTGCCTTTGCACCCGACACCGTCGGACTGGTCGCGAGCGGCGCGAATGCCACCACACTGCAGGCGCTTGGCGCGCAAGCGATCGGGCTGCGCATGTCGTCCATCCCGGACTTCGCGACGACGACAAATTCCGACTTCTCCCTGATCATGCTGCCGCGCGCGGAGCTCTACCGCTACACCTCCGATGAGAGCATCCTGTCGGGCAAAGGCGCAGCGATAGAGCTGTCGCGCGATTATCCGACGCGGCTGTTCCTGACCGGCGATACCGACGCCGAAGTGCTGCAAAGCGTGCAAGCCTTCGCCCAGCACTATCTGCCGCGCTCGCGCCGGTCCTCGACGTCGCCGGGCGAAGTTCGCGTGCAGGCCCCGCTGGATTACAAGCGCACCCGCGTCGCCGGCACACAAGCGCTGGATAGCCTGTCGGTCACGACGGGCGCCATGCGAGAATATGGCTTTGACGTCGCGGACCCCGCCGCCACCTCCGGTCAGCTGATCCTGCGCCTGACGCGCGACAGGCAGACCGCGCCTGGCGCGCGGATGAAGGCCGTGCTGAACGGCGTGTCCCTGGGCGAAGCGCGCATGGACAACCGCCGCAAGACCGTCGCCTATGACATTCGTCCTGGAATGCTGGTCGGTGCGAACAATCGCCTGACGCTGAGCACCAAGGCTGCGTCGGATTCGGACGCCTGCAACGCATCCGAGCCCTTCATTGTTATCGGGGCAGGCTCGAAGCTGGTGCTGGACAGCGGCAACGCTTCGCCCGCGACGGACCTGTCGCGGCTGGCCGCCAGCGGATCGGTCTTTGCTAGTGACGACGGCGCAAACACGGCCGTCGTCCTGCCGACGGGCACACGCGATTACCGTGCCGCCCTGCGCATCACGGCCAAGTTGGCCCGCGCGCATGGCCGCGGCTGGACGCAGGCGCAGTTCACCCGCGGCACCGCGCCCGACACCGACGCGCATATCCTGTCTATCGAGCCCTTCGGACAGCTGGACGCCAGCGTCAAAGCCCTCGCCCCACGCGGACTGCAGACGGCTTGGCGCGGACAGAAGACCGGTGGTGAGAACCGTCTGGCCTCGATCGAACGCTTCGCCTCGCTGGATGCTGAGGAAGCCGTGCGTCTCGCCGCGCGCCGCTTGCGCGCCTCTGGCGAAGTCGGTGCGGGCGGGGTGGCGGCTGTCTATCCGGGAGAGCCCGGCCAGCTGCTGGGCGTCATCACCAACACGCCCGGCCGCAGCTTTGCCGGCGCGATCGAGCCCCTCGCCAGTGACGCCCATTGGAACGGCATGAGCGGCGGCGTCACGCGC
Organism: uncultured Algimonas sp.; assembly: GCA_937923575.1. Taxonomy (GTDB): domain Bacteria; phylum Pseudomonadota; class Alphaproteobacteria; order Caulobacterales; family Maricaulaceae; genus Litorimonas. The sequence continues at coordinate 3,723 of CALDUL010000031.1, read as the reverse complement.
TGGAACGACCGTTCGGTCGTGATGGCCCAAGCCGCTATCCCGGCCCCCGGCATCGCTGTTCCAGAGGTCGAGCAGCCTGCCCCATGGACTCGCTTTGCCGGGTTGGAGCTGCCCGCTCTGCCGGACTTCGACCTGCCGTCGCTGCCGTCCGTTGATCTGTCCGGCGTGCGGGAGACCGTCTCTGATCGTTGGCACGCGCTGACCACGCGCACGCCCGAAACGGTGGAGAACTGGGGTGCTGGCTATGCGAGCCAGGCCCAGAACGAGGCATTCGCCATGCAGAATCCGGGCGTGCCATCCACCACACCTGCCTCCAAGCCTGTCGTGAAAGTCGCGGAAAATACCGCACCCGGCCGGAGCTTGCCGACGATAAAGCTGCCCGAGGTCACGCTGCCGAAAATAAAACGGCCAGACGCCACGCCCGCTGCGGTGGACGCGTACGTCGCCAAGGCCGCCCCGGCGACTGCGCTGCCCAAGCTGCGCGGAACGATCGATCTGAGCGAGAAGCGACATGCTCCGAAGTCGCGCTTCGCTATCAGTCAGGGCGATTGGGAAATGCGCGGCGGTGAGCTGAAGCGCAAGATTGCGGGTTTCGGCACGACCTTGCGCAGCAAGCTGCGCGACGCTGAGGTCGCCACATCGCGCACGCGCCGCAATCTGGCCGAGCGCTCCGGCATCCGCACCCCGGACGTGCCGGGCGTCAAGGTCGGTCCCTATGTGCTGCCGCCTGCCGCATTGCTGCTGATCCTCGCCTTCCTGCTGGCGATCATCGGATTGGTGACCTCCAAGTCATCCATGCGCGGGGCCTAAGCGCCCTTTCAAATCAGCTAAGGTCAGCTCGGGCGCTCGTCCCGATCCAGGTCCGGGATGACGACAGTCGCCGTCGTCCCGCGACCCAACGCGCTGTCGAGCTCCAGCCGTCCGCCGTGCAGCTCGGCCAGCGAGCGCACCAGCGACAGACCCAGCCCGGAGCCGCGCGCATCTGTCATCTGTGAGGACGCGGCCTGTACCCAAGGCTCGCCCACGCGCGCGAGCTCGGTCGCGCTCATCCCCGCACCGGTGTCGGCCACGCTCATATGCAGCGCACCGTCATCCATCCGCGCCCGCACGCTTACACGTGATCCCTTGGGCGAGAACTTCACGGCATTGGACAGCAGGTTGAGCAGGATCTGGCGCACGGCCTTGCGGTCGGCCTGGATCAGCAATGCGTCGTCTCCCGGCAGATCGACATCGACGGCGACTTCGGCTGCGTCAGAGCTCGGCCGGATCATCTTCACCGAGCTGCGCACGACATCGGACGCATCGAACCCGGACGGGTTGAGCGTGTAGCGTCCCGCTTCGACCTTGGATAGGTCCAGCACATCGCCGATCAGGTCCTGCATATATTGTCCACTCTCGTGGATCAGCTCCGCATATTCGGCGTATTTTCCGGGCAGCGGGCCAAACAGGCGCGACTGCATCATGTCGGAAAAACCGATGATGGCGTTGAGCGGCGTACGCAGCTCGTGGGACACGCCCGCGAAGAACAGTGTCTTGTCCTGCGCGTCGCGCGTGGCGACAGTTTCCGAGCGGCGCAGCGCTTCGAGCCGTGCTTCCTCATCTGTTCTGTCGACCGTGTGGAGAAGCATCCCGCCCGAGCTGAGCGGCGTGACGCGCGCGTCTATCCAGCGGCCATAGCTGTCCCCCGGGCCTTCGGGCGGCAGGGAGAGACGCGCATCGACCGGTTCGCCGCGGCGACGGGCGAGGTCGGCGGTCTCCGCCAGGCGGATACGCGCGGCCTCATGGTCTGACAGCGTGTCGAGACCCACATTACCGCGCACGCCGTCGAGACCGAACTGCGCGCGGCCCTCGGGATTGGCGCCGAGCAGCGCGCCGTCGCGGCCAAATTCGAACAGTCCGCCCGAAACGCCGTCGCGCCAGCGCGTGCCCGTTGCGGGTGCGGCGTCTGACAACACGGAGGTGCGGCGGCGCTCACTGCCCGCGATCATGCCAGCGACGACCAGCGCCAGCGTGGCGAGCAAGCCGAGCCATTGGAACAGCGTCATGGCGGGGTCCTGCAAGACTTTCGGCACATCGACTTGTCCCAGTGCGAACCACGTCGCGACGAAGCCGATGACGGCCAGCACCAGCGCTTCGACCACGCGGCCGCGGTAGAACATCATGCCGATGGCCGGCACGCTCAGAAACGTCAGCCCGAGCGGAAACAGCCCACCGACAAGACAGGCAAAGACAGAGAAGCCCGTCCAGATCAGCAGCAGGACGGCCTGCGCCCAACGCTTATGCAATGCGCCGGTCAGCAGCAGGGAGAGCAGCGCGGGAATGGAAAGGATCACGCCGACCATGCCGAGCGCGCCCAAGTCGACGCCCCGCATTGCGCCCGCGAGCACGCCCGCACCGATGACGCCCAGCCAGATCAGCAGGGGTCCGAGCAAGCGGGAGAGTGAAAGTCTTTCCATATCAACCCTGTTAACCACGTTTGCCGGGCATACGCATCGGTGAAGACCCATCGACCACATAGGGTCCGGCCGACCAACAAAGCGTGATTTTTGCGCGCATGCCCATGCCTTTCGCGTCTGGCGCGTGCGCGCGGCAATCCCTTCCCCAAAAGGTTAACGGGTGTACTGTTGGGCTTTTGCGGCTCTTGAATGCTTGCGAAGCGGTACCCTGCCCTCCATCTGCAAGCCCATGAGCGACACGCAGCAAATCCAATGGCCCGACGATGTGGCCGAACTGATCGAGGACTTCGCCTTTCTCGACGGTTGGGAGGAGCGCTATATGCACGTCATCGATCTGGGCAAGGCGATGGACCCGCTCCCCGATGAAGACCGGATCGAGCCCAACAAGGTGCAGGGTTGCGCCAGCCAGGTCTGGCTTACCAGTGCGCGCGGCGACGATGGCTTGCTGCGGTTTCGCGGCGCGTCGGACGCGCATATCGTGTCGGGGCTGGTCGCCATTGCGACGCAGGTCTTCTCTGCAAAGCCGGACGCCACCATCCGCGCTCTCGACACCGACGCGTTGTTCGGGGAGCTGGGATTGTCCGAGCATTTGTCGAGCCAGCGGGCGAATGGCCTGCGGTCCATGGTCGCCCGGATCAAGCGCGAGGCGGGGGCGGAGCCGGCCCGCTAATCGAACACGTCGGCGATCATCTCTTTCGGATCGTCCTGATGCAGATTGCGCAGATGCGCGTAGAGCGCGGTCGTGTAGCTCGCATAAAGCGCGGCGAGCAAATAGATCAGGGTCAGCGCCAATAGCAGCTCGGTCATGGCGGAGACGCTTGAAACCGAGACTGACCGTGAACCTCCCAGCCCAGTCGTTTCCAGCACACTGATCACGCCGATCAGCAGACCCATAAATAGGAACACGACGACATTCATGATGATCTGCGACAGCCAGACCCAGCCGCGATAGCCGCGTCCCAATCTCCATGATCGGCCGAACGCTCCGAAAATGGACGTCTCGGCTTCGTGCAGGAAAGACGGGCCGATGACCGCCCAGCCGATCGAGATGATGACGCCGGGCACGATGAAGAAAATCGAGCCGATATAGCTTGTTACGAACAGCACCGTGATCAGACAGGCGACCGGCACAGTCATCATCGCAGCGCGGCCCAGCGTTGGAAATACAGCCGTCCTCTTTCCGCACAGCCGGTCCCACGCCGCATAGTCCGTGAACACCATCACCGTGAAATAGCTCAGTAATGAAAGGATGCCGAAAATCCCATTG
>CALDUL010000030.1 GCA_937923575.1 uncultured Algimonas sp. | reverse complement strand
GGCAGGCCTGCGAGGTTGGCGGTGACGGTGAAGACGTCGTTCAGATACATCTGCACCGGGTCCGTCACCTTGCGTCCGACCGGGAAGGCCGCGCTCGGTGTCGTCGGCGTGAGCAGCACGTCGCACTTTTCCCACGCATTGCGGAAGTCGTCGGCGATCTTGGTGCGGACCTTTTGGGCGCGCAGATAGTAGGCGTCGTAATAGCCGGCGGACAGCACATAGGTGCCGATCATGATGCGGCGGCGAACTTCGTCGCCAAAACCTTCGGTGCGGGTGCGCTCGTAAGTGTCGGCGAGGTTCTCTCCCTCGACCCGAAGGCCGTAGCGCATGCCGTCATAGCGCGCGAGGTTGGACGACGCCTCGGCCGGAGCGACCACGTAATAGACGGGCAGCGCGTATTTTGTGTGGGGCAACGAGACTTCGACGATCTCCGCGCCGGCGTCGCGCATCCACTCCACGCCCTGCGCCCAGACGTCGTCGATCTCCTTCGGGATGCCGTCCATCGTGTATTCGCGCGGCACGCCCACTTTCAGCCCCTTGACCGACTGTCCGCAGGCTGCGCGCCAATCCGGGACGGGTTCGTTCAGCGATGTGCTGTCCTTGGGATCATAGCCCGACATGCTCTCCAGCAGGATCGCGGCGTCCTCGACCGTCTTGGCGATGGGTCCGGCCTGATCCAGCGAGCTGGCAAAGGCGACAATACCGTAGCGCGAGCAGCGGCCATAGGTGGGCTTGATTCCGACCGTTCCGGTGAAGCTCGCGGGCTGGCGGATGGAGCCGCCCGTATCCGTCGCGGTCGCGCCGAGGCACAGACCCGCTGCAACGGCCGAGGCGCTGCCGCCGGATGAGCCGCCAGGCACGAGATCTTCGTCTTTTCGCCACGGGTTGATGACCGGGCCATAGGCCGACGTCTCATTCGCCGAACCCATTGCGAATTCGTCGAGGTTCAGCTTGCCGAGCATCACCATGCCGTCGGCTTTCATCTTGGCCGAGACGGTGGACTCGTAGGGCGGAGTGAAGTCGCCGAGGATCTTGGACGCCGCCGTGCTCTTCACGCCTTCGGTGCAGAACAAATCCTTCATGCCCAGCGGCGCGCCCTCGAGCTTGCCGACCGTGCCAGCCGCACGGCGTGCATCCGACGCTTTCGCCTGTTCGCGCGCGAGTTCATGTGTCGGCGTGATGAAGGCGTTGAGTTTGGTCGCGCTCTCGCACGCCGCAACGTGTGCGTCAGTTAGCTCCAGCGAGGAGAATTCGCCCGCCGCCATGCCGTCCAGCGCACCCGCGAGGGTCAGTTTTGTGAGGTCTGTCATGGGCCTACTCCACCGACCGTGGGACAACGAAGAAGCCGTCCTCTTTCTTCGGCGCATTGGCCAGCACCAGATCGCGGATGCCGCCAGCGGTGACGGCGTCGTCGCGCATGGGGGCTTTCATCGCCACCGCCGAGGTCATCGGCTCCACTCCGTTCACATCGACATCCTGGAGCTGTTCGATCCAGGCGAGAATACCGTTGAGATCCTGCGCAATCGGGGCGAGCTGGTCGTCCTCGACATGCAGCCGCGCGAGGCGGGCGATCTTCTTGACGTCAGCAGCGCTGACTCCTGTAGGCGCATCGGCCACGGGCGTCTCCGGGTGGTGAGTTGAACGTCGCGCCCGTTATCAATGCGGAGCGCACGCCGCAAGCGCCAGAGCGCTGTCGGGCCCTAGAAGCGTTGCCTTGAACACAGTTTCACCGCGCGAGTTGGGATGGCAATTCTAGCGCGGTCATGTAATCCGCTCATAACGTACCAGTCACTCGCCGCCCATCACCATGAAATATGACAACCCCCACATGTCGGAGCACTCCCCGCGCATGGGCAATGCCTTTACCCGCGCGATCGGCTCGTTCGGGCTGAAGCTGATCGGCTGGGAGTTGAAGGGCCGCATGCCGGATGCGCCGAAATTCGTGATCATCGGCGTGCCGCACACGTCGAACTGGGACGCGGTGGCGGCCTCACTGGCCATGCTCGCCTCTGGCTTCAAATACACCTTTCTGATCAAGAAAGAGTGGTTCTTCTGGCCGCTGGGGCCATTGTTCCGGGCCATAGGCGGCTATCCGGTCGACCGCTCCAAAGGAGCGAATGTCGTGCGCCAGCTGGAGAAATTTTTCGATGCCGAGGACAAGGTCTGCGTCGGCTTTCCGCCCGAGGGCACACGTTCCAAGGTCGACCGCTACAAGACGGGATTTCTGCGAGTTGCCTACGCGGCGAATGTGCCCGTCTTCATCTGCGCGTTCGATGGTCCGAACAAGCATGTCGTGCTGGACCGCGAGTTCCCGCTGACAGGCGATATGGCGGTCGATGCCAAGGCGATCAAAGACTATGTCGACGCGACTTGGGTAGGTGTGCGCCCCGAAAATCAGTTTTAGGCCAATATCCACTCAGTTTTACCTGCAGCCTGACGCATCTGTAATTGAGCTTTATGTCAATTATGGCGTAGGCGGCACCCATGGATGCGACTCCCCTGCCACGGCCTAAGATTCCCACGCCCAAACTGCCAACCTTCCGTAAGCCGGGCGCAGTGCGCGCGGTGGGCGGGAGCTATCCACGCCAGGGCGGTGCGATGACCCGCTTCATCGGCAAGAGCATGCTCGCGCTGATGGGCTGGAAGATTGTTGGCGATTGGCCGGCGGAAGACAAGCTCGTCATCGTCGGCGCGCCCCATACGTCCAACTGGGATCTGCCATTGTCGCTTGGCATGCAGATGTCGACCAACCTTCGCTTGAACTGGATGATGAAGGCCGAAGCCTTCGCCAATCCGCTGGGCGGCCTATTCAAACGCCTCGGCGGCATTCCGATCGACCGCAAGGCGGCGGGCGGCGTCGTCGATCAGACGGCGCAGGTCTTCAACTCGCGGGACAAGATGTATCTCGGCATCACGCCGACGGGCACACGCAGCTCCAAGGCGGGCTACCGCAATGGTTATTTGCGCATTGCCTATGCCGCTGGCGTCCCGGTCTTCATCGCGGGCGTGGATGCGCGGCGCAAGGTGCTGACGCTTGACCGTATCTGGCCGCTGACCGGTGACATCGAAACGGATAACGACGCCATTCGCGATTACGTCCGCGCCAATTATCAGGGCATCAACCCGCAGCGGGACTAGCGCCCCTAGGCCAACAGAGCGCACGATCTGAATGCGGGTCGTGCAGCAACGTCGTTCGCAACGGAACTGTGATCAGCCTAGTGACCGAAGACAATGTCCGGCTCTCTGACCCATACACAAGCCCACGCCGATGCCCTCGCCTACCCGCGTGCAGGCAATCCGCTCACGCGCGCCGTCGGCAATCTGATCCTGCGCGCTATGGGCTGGCGGGTCGAGGGCGAGCTTCCGCCGCTGCGCAAGGCGCTACTGATTTGCGCGCCGCATACGTCTAATTGGGACCTCGCACTGTGCCTCGGCGCGATGCTGTCCCGGAACCTGCGCTTTTCCTGGATGATGAAACGCGAAGCCTTCTTCTGGCCGCTTGGTCCCGTCTGGCGCGCGCTCGGCGCTGTCGAAGTCGACCGCAGCCACGGCAGCTCGCTCCCGAAACAGATGGCGCGCTGGTTCGATTGCGTCGACGCGGGCTATCTCGGCCTGATGCCCGAAGGTACGCGGCACGGCGTGTCCGACTTCAAACGCGGCTATCTGCATATCGCCAAGGCTGCCGACGTGCCGCTGTTCATTGTCGGCATAGACGCCCAGCGCAAAGTGATGGTTCTGGACCGGATCTGGGAACTGGGGCCGGATATGCGCGCCGATAATGCCGCTATTCGCGACTACATCCGCAGCCGCTACGAAGGCATGACACCGCGCCCGTCGGAGGCCGCGCCGATCTAAGCCGCATGCGCCTTTTGCGTCCGGTTAATCGGGACTCGCTCTGAAAGGTAACATAGGTTACCATTTGAGTGCCCATGTTAACCGAGAGCACTACGTCACCATCCGGTGAGCCGACGCCGATCCTCTACCCTCGCATGGGCAATCGTTTCACCCGTTTCATCGGTCGGTCCATCTACCGGCTGATGGGTTGGCGGCTTACAGGTGATCTGCCCAATGTGCCCAAGGCGATCATCATCGGCGGGCCGCACACATCCAATTGGGATCTCGCGCTCGCCATGGGGGCCATGCTCGACAAGGGCTTGAAGTTCTCCTGGATGATGAAGCGTGAAGCTTTTGTCTGGCCGCTCGGACCGCTCTGGCGCGCGCTCGGCGGCATCGCGATCGACCGAAGCGATGCCAAGGATATCCCGCAACAGATGGCGGACTGGTTTGACAGCGTGGACGCAGGCTTCCTCGGCATCACGCCCGAAGGCACGCGCAAGGCCGTTACAGAATACCGCCGCGGCTATCTCCGGATCGCCCACGCGGCGGGTGTTCCTGTCTTCGTCGTCGGCATAGACGCGGCGCGCAAGACTGTCGTGCTGGACAGGCTATGGCCGCTGAGCGCCGATATCGACGCAGACAACGCCGCCATCCGCGATTTCGTCCGCGCGACCTATAACGGCATCCGACCCGCGGGAGATTAGCGGGGGTGATTAGTCGGGGCGGCTAGCGCCGGCGATTGACGGGAGCGCGTCTGCGCGCAAAGCCGCGATCCGTGAACACCTCCACACATGCGCTTATCGGGCTGGCTGTACTCGCCCGCAGAGGCGAGCCGTTTCGTAATCGCTGGGTGCTCTTCGGGTCGCTGCTGCCCGACATCCCGATCTTTCTCTGGGGCGGTTGGCACATGTTCGTGCTGCAGACCGATGGCCAGACATTGTGGCGGGAGTTATATTTCGCGCCGTTCATGCAGACGCTGATAGCGCCGTTCAACAGCGTGATTGTGCTCGGCGCGCTGACGGGTCTATCCCTATGGCAGCGTAATCGCGGCTGTGCACAGGCACTCCTGATGGTTTGCCTTGCCGGGCTGATCCACATAGCCTTCGACTTTCCGGTGCATACGGACGACGCCTATCGCCACCTCTGGCCGCTGTCTGACTGGCGCTTCAACAGTCCGGTCTCCTATTGGGACAGCAATGCGGGCGCCGGATGGTTCATGTATTTCGAAGCGGCCGTCGTGCTGCTCTGCGTCGCCCTGCTCTGGCGCCGTTTCCCCAAACCTTGGGTCCGCGTGCTGTTCGGAATTATTGCAGCGCTAACGGTCGCCATGCCGATCGTTTTCACTATAGCCTTCGCATGATCATAGACCTCGATAGATTGCGCGAAACCTCCGGCGCGCTGCTGGGCCTCGACCCCGGAACGAAGACGCTGGGCCTGGCGATCAGCGACCGCACGCGGCTGATCTCCACCCCACTCACCACCATCCGACGCAAGAAATTCACGCCCGACGCAACGCAGCTGCTGGAGCTCTACGCCAAGAATGAGTGCTCGGCTCTCATCGTCGGCCTGCCGCTGAACATGGACGGCAGCGCAGGTCCGCGTGTGCAGTCGGTCCGCGATTTCTGCGCCAATCTCATGCGGCTGCAGGACCTGCCAATCTTCATGTGGGACGAGCGACTGTCCACCGCCGCCGTCACCCGCGACATGATCAGCGCCGACGTCAGCCGCAAGAAGCGTGCGGAAGCCGTCGACAGCCTCGCGGCCAGTTATATCCTGCAAGGGGTGCTGGACCGCTTGCGCAGCTAGGCGGCGACGCGTAAGCGCTCGTCAGTTTGCCCGGAGACACGACCTTGCAGCCATTCGAAGGATATGCGTTCACCAAGCGCCACTGCCTCGACATTTCCGATTTCCACCGCGCGGACATCGAGAACCTGCTGGCGCTGGGCGCGCATTATTCCGACGTCGAGACGCAGAAGCACGGCCCGCGCGAGCTGCTGTCGGGCAAGACGCTGATCAACCTCTTCTTCGAGAACTCCACCCGCACGGAAAAATCCTTCGAGCTGGCCGGCAAGCGCCTCGGCGCAGATGTCATTTCCATGCAAGTCGGCACCAGTTCCGTGAAGAAGGGCGAGACCCTGCTGGACACGGCGGCCACGCTCAACGCCATGAACCCGGATCTGCTGGTCGTGCGCCACGGCAGCTCCGGCGCGCCGTCGCTGCTCGCGCAGAAAGTCGGCTGCTCGGTCATCAATGCGGGCGACGGGATGCACGCCCACCCGACGCAAGCGCTGCTTGATGCGCTGACGCTGCGGCAGGCGTTCGATGGCGATTTCTCCGGCATCCGTCTCGCGATCTGTGGCGACATACTGCACTCCCGCGTGGCGCGGTCGAACATTACCCTGCTCAATATGCTCGGCGCGGAAGTCCGGCT